>CAVIFD010000038.1:0-8333 GCA_963641545.1 bacterium
ACTAAACCCAGGGTACATTCTTTTGATAGTACTGAGTGGAGGGTGGGATTCCGGATCGAGTCCGGAATGACATTTCAGGAAGGGCAAGACATGTGGGGAGGAGTGCGGCAATGACCTTTAGGAACGGCGTGTGAGGTGGTTGAACCTTCGCCAAAGTATTATGCCTAACGTTGTCAGGCTTACGGGGAAGCCGCACCAAACGCCGAGTGCCCCCCAGCCGAGCGTGAATGCGCAGAAATATCCGATGGGCAGTGCCAACCCGAAGTGACACAGGAAGGCGCAGCATGCCATATACTTCACGTCGGCTATGCCCCGCAGGGCGTTGGCAAACAGTATCTGCAGTCCGTCGCCAAACTGATAGACGGCAATCGGCAACGACAGCAGCGCGACCAATGCCGCCACATCCCGCTCCGGCGTGAAGAGATACCCCAGGCTCTTGTACGTCAGCATGAGAAACAGGACGAACACCACGGCAACGCACATGATCAGATGCAGCCCCGCAAACGATGCCCTGCGGATATTGACCCTGTCGCCACAGCCCTTGAACATGCTGACACGTACCGTGACGGCTGCCGCAATGCCGTAATACACCATGAACCCAAGCGTGGTGACGACGCAGGCAATCTGATGCGCTGCCAATGCCACACTGCCTATCCACCCCATCATGATCACGCTGAGGCTGAACGAAGCCGTCTCGACACCCATCAGCAGCCCCACGGGAAGACCCAGCTGCGTCAGTCGCGAGAGGTTCAGCCGGCTGACAACGCCCTCCTTGAACCCGACGAGGAACGCCTTGTACTTCTCCCTACGCATGAACAGCACGCAGAACACGACGAGCGAGAGTATGCGGCTGGCAAGTGTGGATATGCCGGCGCCCGTCAGCCCCATCTCGGGGAAACCGCACTTGCCGTAGATGAGGAGGTAGTTGCCTGCGATGTTCAGCGCGTTTGCCCCAAGCATGATCCACATCGGCGTGACCGTGTCCGTCGTGCCGTCGCTGAACTGCTTGAAGGCGTTGAACAGCATGGCAAACACGATGGAGACGAGTTGCAGTATGTAGTATGGCACGATGTACGGCATCAGCTCCTCGGGCTGCTTCAGGATGTCGATGTTCCAAAGGAGCAGGAGCATAAGCACGCTCAGCAGGATGCCGACGAAGAAGTTGATGAGGAGGCTGTTCTTCAATGTCTCGCCCGCCTTATGATGCTCGCCCGAGGCAAACAGCTCGCCGATGATAGGCGTGAGACCATACGAGAACCCTATCCCGAAGATGAAGGCAAGGTTGAAGAAGTTGTTGACAAACGAGGCAGCCGCCAGCTCCACGCTGCTGTGATGCCCCACCATGATATTGTCGGCAAACCCGACAACAATAATGCCCAGCTGCCCCAACATGATGGGGACACCCAGGCGTATTGTCTCTTTGTAGTGATTCCTGTATGCGGAGAGCAGTGTCATTTATTGACGATCTTCATCGACTTGATGGCAATGTTCTTTAGCGGTCGGTCTTCGTCGTTAGTGTCGACGAACTGTATCTTGTCGACCACCTTCATGCCCTGCACCACCTCTCCGAAGATGGTGTATTTGTTGTCAAGATGCGGCGCGCCGCCCTGCAACATATACGCCTCGCGCTCTTCGGCGGTGAAGGTTCTCCCTTCCGATTTTTCCATCTTGTCAAGCTCCATACCTGTGAAGAACTTCCCCGTGACGATGTAGAACTGCGTGGCAGAAGAAGCCCGCTCGGGGTTCTCGTCGTCGCCTGTGCGGGCAGCGCACAGCATTCCGCGACGGTGGAAATACTTCGGGTAAACAATCTCGGCAGGGATGGTGTAGCCCGGGTCCCCGTCGCCGAGATGCTGCTCGATGGGTGCGTTCTTCGAGTTGATGTCGCCCCCCTGTATCATGAACTGCTTGATCACGCGATGGAAAAGCAGCCCGTCGTAACGATGCTCTTTCACGTTCTTGATGAAATTGTCTCTGTGCAGCGGTGTGTCGTTGAACAGCTTCACCTTGATCTTTCCCATATCGGTATCAATGAGAACGAGCGTTTCAACATCCTGTGCCTGCACTTGAAGAGACAACAATGCCCCGAAAAGGAGCAAACCTATGGCAAACAACTTCTTCATCTTCTCTTTCGTTTTTGTTATCAGGGCTGAAATGGTAATCGCGTGTCAGAACAGCTTGTCGGGATATTCGCCGGCATCGATCAGTGCCTGTATCTTGTCCACCACACCCCGGCGGTCTTCCGGATAGGTAACGCCGAACCATCGGCTGTTTGTGTCCAAAACCTTCACGGTGGCAGTCTTCTCGCAGATCAGCTTGTCCACCATCAGCGGGATGAAGAACTCGCTCTTGAGGTTCTCCATGTTCTTCGGGTCGCTGAGGAACGTCTTGAAATACTCCCTGCTGTATGCGAAATAGTCGGGGGTGAAGCCCCAGAAGTTCATGCTCACCGGCGTTGTGTCTGCCGTGGCTGTCCACTCTCCGTTGTCGTCGATATACTTCACCTCGCCGTCGATGCGCTGTATTTTCGTGCGCTCCACCACGGATGTCAGCATCCTGTTCTCGTCCGTGCTGCAGATGCCGCGTGAGACGGTGCCGCTCTCGCTCAGTGTGTTCCCCACGCGGAAGCCAACCATTGCGTACGTGTTCTTCGAGCCGCAGGGGAGGGCGGAGAGAAACTCGCCCATGACGCGGAAAGAGTCGCGGCCGTAGAAGTCGTCGCAGTTGATGACGGCAAACGGCTCATTGATGACACCCTCGCCCATCATGACGGCGTGGTTCGTGCCCCACGGCTTCGTGCGCCCTTCAGGGCAGGTGAACCCTTCCGGCAGTTTGTCTAACGACTGAAACACTATCTCGCAGGGGATATGCCCTTCGTATTTGGATATTATCTTTTCGCGGAAGTCCTGTTCGAAATCTTTACGGATAACAAACACCAGCTTTCCGAAGCCGGCGTGGATGGCGTCGTAGATGGAATAGTCCATGATTGTTTCCCCGTTGGGACCAAGCCCGTCGAGCTGCTTCAATCCTCCGTAGCGGCTGCCCATTCCGGCAGCAAGCAGAAATAATGTAGGTCTCATAAATCGTTTGTTTTGTTTAGTCTATGATATGTTTAGCGTGCGGCAAAGATAGAGAACATCTTTACGCGTTTGTTAATTAAGGAGTAAAATATGGCATTGGTAACCATATAATATCTACCTTCGTTGCCGAATCAGCTATGTGCAGTAAATGGAAATTTTTATCATCGTCGGTCTTATCTTGTTGAATGGTGTTTTGTCGATGTCCGAAATAGCTTTGGTGTCTGCCCGCAAGACTCGGTTGGATGTTGAAGCAAAGAAGGGAAACAAATCCGCACAAACAGCCTTGAAACTGGCAGGCGAACCCGATCGTTTTTTGTCTACTATCCAGATTGGTATTACGTTGATTGGTATCCTCACCGGTTTGTATTCGGGCGAGGCTTTTGCGTATGACCTGGCAGAGGTGGTGGCTCTCGTGCCCGTGCTTGAGCCGTATGCGCTTGGTCTGTCGAAGGCGGCAATCGTTGTGATCGTCACATACCTCACTCTGATAATGGGAGAGCTGGTGCCGAAGCGTATCGGCATGGGATATTCCGAGAGGGTCTCTATGTTGGTTGCCAAACCGATGTATCTGCTCTCGAAGCTGGCTTCTCCGTTTGTGTGGTTGCTCTCGAAAAGCACGGCTTTGGTGATTAAGGTCACGGGCATCAAAGGGAATGAAGGCAGTAAGGTTACGGAAGAAGAGATAAAGGCTGTCGTGAAGGAGGGCTTCGACGGTGGCGAGGTGCAGGAAGTGGAGCAGGATATCGTGGAGCGTGTGTTCAACCTCGGCGACAGGAATGTCGGCTCGATCATGACGCACCGTAGCGATATCGTTTGGCTGGATCTCACCGACAGTATCGACAAGATACGCGAGAAGGTGCAGGAGAACCTCTTCAATATCTACCCTGTGGCATCCGAAGAGTTCGACAACTTCAAGGGCGTTGTCTATCTCAAGGATCTGTTCGGACGCATTGACGAGCCCGGGTTCTCATTGGAGCAGGTGGTGCGCCCCGCACAGTATCTGCCGGAAAACCAAAGCGTATATAATGCGTTGGAGCAATTCAAGCAGGCACGCGTCAAGTATGGCATCGTGACGGATGAGTTCGGTTGCATACAAGGCATCGTCACGCTGAAAGATATCATGGAAGGCTTGATAGGTCAGGTGCCGGAAGTGGGAGAGGAGGCTGAGATCACGGAGCGTGCCGACGGCACATGGTTGGTCGACGGGCAGTATAGCTTCTACGACTTCTTGGAATACTTCGACTTGGAAGATCTGTATGCCGAGCACGATTATAACACGTTGAGCGGTCTGATTCTTGAGATCCTCGAGCGTGTGCCGAAGACCGGCGAGACACTGACGTGGCTAAACTTCCGGTTCGAGATTGTGGACATGGACGGTGCCCGCATCGACAAGGTGCTCGTCCGAAAGCTCGCCTAACTTCCCGCTCTATTCCTTTAAATATGCTTCAGAAATTATGTTGCAGAACATGTTTCGGTTAAACTGCGTTAAGTGCGCACGAAAAACAGGGAGCAAATCATGCTGTATAACATAAACCGCATACATTTGCACCGTGTTTTTCATGGTATTAGATTTAAGGTTAACAATGAAGATTGGCTGTCCGTGATGGATAGCCTTTTTTCGTTTATATATACCTGCAAATGGGAAGCACCCTGTTTAGTCTTTCGGGCAGTCTGTGCGGCTATGGTATTTCTTAGGATAGCCGGTGAGGATTGCGACGAGCGCACCAAATCCCAAGAGATAAGGATAGTATAGATATTGCATGACTTCGATGGGGGAGACGCCGCCCAAGCCGGAAGCCATCAGCAGTTGTGCGCCGTAGGGGATGATTCCCTGCACGAAGCAGGAGAATATATCCAGTATGCTTGCGCTGCGGCGCGGGTCGACATTAAAGCGCGTGGCTATGTCTTTGGCTATCGGTCCGGACATGATCAGCGCGATGGTGTTGTTTGCCGTGCACAGATTGGCAAAGCTGACCAGGGCGGCAATGCTCAGCTCCGCACCTTTCGACGAGCGGATATGCGAGGTGAGTTTAAGTATGAGCCACTCGATGCCGCCGTTGTAGCGTATCATTTCCAGCATACCGCCGGCAAGCAGTGTCACGATGATAAGTTCGCCCATGCCGGTGATGCCAAGCCCCATTGCTCCGGTCCAACCCCACACGCTGAAACCTCCGCTCAGAAGCCCGACAACGCCCGAGAGCAAGATGCCGACAAACAATACCGGCATGACATTCATTCCGCAAAGAGCCGTTACAAGGACTACCAGGTAGGGGATGACCTTTATCCATTCGATGCTCTCTGTCGTATAACTGCCGCCGGAACTGCTTCCTGCCAAAATGTAGATGATACATGTAAGAAGTGCGATGGGCATGGCAATGCGGCTGTTCACCTTAAACTTGTCGTTCATGTTGCACCCCTGTGTACGTGTAGCCACGATGGTTGTGTCGGAGATGAAAGACAGATTGTCGCCAAACATGGCACCGCTGACAACCACACCAAGCATCAAAGCTCCGGGCAGTCCCGTCCGCTCGGCAATGCCCACTGCCACCGGAGCCAAGGCAACGATTGTCCCGACGGATGTCCCTACGGAGATGGAGATGAAACAGGCGGCAATGAAGATGCCGGCAGCCAAAAGGTTACCCGGAAGAATCGACATTGCCAAACTCACCGTCGCATCCACTGCCCCCATCTCTTTGGCTGTTTGGGCAAAGGCTCCTGCCAGGATGAAGATAAGGACCATGAGCATTATGTTGCCGTTTGCTGCTCCGAGGCAGAACTGCTCGATACGACGTGATAGTGTCTCGCCTTTGGAAATGGCTATTGCCACGACCGACGAGACGACAAAAGCCACCGTTATGGGCATCTTGTAGAAGTCGCCTGCCAAGAGAGACACGACAAGGTAAGTAAAGAGAAACACCATAAGGGGCGTGAGTGCCCATGCGTTCGGCTGTGTGCCCTGCTGCGAGTATGTGTCAACCGTTTGTTTTCTCATGAGGTCGGTAGTCGTTTAGCTCTTGCATGACCGCATAAGCAGCTTTCACGGTGGTGATGTCTCTGACCACGATGCTACGTTTGCCACTTTGCTCGCGTAGGTTACACTCTTTGGGGTGTCTCTGTATGAAGGCGATCAGCTTGTCGAATGCCTCGCTTTGGTAGTACGGGCTGTCGGGGTTGCTGACAAGGAAGATACTCATCTGTCCCTTCTTCAACACGATCTTTTCTATCCCCAGCTTTTTTGCCATACGACGAAGACGGACAACGCGTATCAGCTCTTGTCCTTCCTTCGGTATCTTGCCGAAACGATCTTCCAGCCTCTCCGAGAAAGCCTGTATGTCTGTCTCTTCCTCCATGCTATCCAGCTCGCGATAGAGCGAGACGCGCTCCGAATCGTTCGGGATATATGTGGGAGGAAACATCAGTTCAAGATCACTTTCGATATATGTCTCGTGCACATAGTCACTACCCGAGTCGCGTTTCCCCTCATCGGTGTCGGCATAAAGACCGGCAAACTCTTCCGTCTTCAGCTCATCAACGGCTTCTTCGAGTATCTTTTGGTATGTCTCGTATCCGAGGTCGGCAATGAAGCCGCTCTGCTCTGCTCCCAGCATATTGCCTGCCCCGCGAATGTCGAGGTCTTGCATGGCGATGTGAATGCCGCTACCCAGTTCGGAGAAGTTTTCTATTGCTTGAAGGCGGCGGCGAGCCTCTTGTGTGAGGGTGGACAGGGGTGGAGAGAGCAGGTAGCAGAATGCCTTGCGGTTGCTTCGTCCCACACGTCCGCGCAACTGGTGAAGGTCGGACAGCCCGAACTGCTGCGCATTGTTGATGATGATGGTGTTGGCGTTCGGCACGTCGATTCCGCTCTCCACAATGCTGGTGGCAATGAGAACGTCGTATTCATAGTTGGCAAAGTCGAGGATTGTCTTCTCCAGCGTTTCCGGATCCATCTGTCCGTGTCCGACTGCCACGCGGGCATCAGGCACTTCCCTGCGCACCAATGCCTCTATCTCGTAGATGTTTTGGATACGGTTGTTGATGAAGAACACCTGTCCGTTGCGGCTCATCTCGAAGTTTATTGCCTCGCGTATGATGTCGGGGTTGAAGCGTTCCACTTCGGTCTGTACCGGATAACGGTTGGGCGGCGGGGTGGTGATGCTGCTCAGATCGCGTGCTCCCATGAGTGAGAACTGCAATGTGCGGGGGATAGGCGTTGCCGTCATGGTCAGCGTGTCGACATTCACCTTCATCCGGCGGAGCTTCTCCTTGGTGGATACGCCGAACTTCTGCTCCTCGTCGATGATGAGCAGTCCAAGGTCTTTGAACTTGACATCCTTGCCGACGATGCGGTGTGTGCCGATAAGTATATTTATCTCGCCGTCGGCAACCTCCTTGAGCGTTGCTTTTATCTGTGCCGTCGTCTTTGCACGGCTGATATAGTCGATGCGGCAGGGGAAATCTTTCAACCGCTCGGAGAAAGTCTGGAAATGCTGAAAGGCAAGCACCGTCGTAGGCACCAATACTGCCACCTGCTTGTTGTCTGCCACTGCCTTGAACGCTGCGCGTATTGCCACTTCGGTCTTGCCAAACCCCACGTCGCCGCAAATCAGTCGGTCCATCGGGCGTGTGCTTTCCATATCTTTCTTTACATCGCCGGTCGCCTTCATCTGGTCGGGGGTGTCTTCGTAGGTGAAGCTCGCCTCCAGCTCGTGTTGCAGGAAGCTGTCGGGAGAGTAGGCGTAACCTTTCTCTTTCTTGCGTTGGGCGTAGAGGAGGATAAGGTCGCGGGCAATGTCCTTGACCTTCTTCTTGGTCTTCTCCTTCATTTTCTCCCACGCGCCGGTGCCCAGCCTGCTCAGCTTCGGCGGCTCGCCATTGTCTTTCCCTTTGTATTTCGACAGTTTGTGCAGCGAGTGTATGCTGACGAAGATTATATCGTTGTTCTGATATATCAGCTTGACTGCTTCCTGCACCCTGCCGTTCACCTCGGTGCGCACCAGTCCGCCGAACTGCCCTATGCCGTGGTCGATATGCACGATGTAGTCGCCGATGCTGAATTGGTTCAGCTCCTTCAGCGAGAGGGCTATCTTTCCGCTGCGTGCCTTCTCGCTCTTCAGATTGAACTTGTGGAAACGGTCGAATATCTGATGGTCGGTGAAGAGGCAGATACGCAGTGTGTCGTCGGCAAACCCTCCGTGTATCGTCTTGTTGACCGGAGTGAAAGGGATGTCGTCGCCACGGTCTTCGAAGATGGTG
>CAVIFD010000038.1:8343-9530 GCA_963641545.1 bacterium
TCTGCTTTTCAACGTCGCTCAGTATATATAATGTATAGCCGCCGTCGAGGTATTTCCTGAACGACTCGCTCACAAGGTTGAAATTCTTGTGGTAGATGGGCTGCGCCGCTGTGTGGAATGTGATGGTGGCATCTGCCACGCCCGTAGGATGTGCTCCGAAATGTATCCTGCGAAAGTTTATCACCATGCGCATAAACTCTTCGCCGGACACCAGTCTGCTTCGCATATCGTCGATGTCGGCAAACGACTCTTCGTCGCCTGTCACGGGCGTATCATCCCACAGGCTCGCGATACGCTCCCGTGCCCACGACAGATCTTCCGCAGCAATCAAGGTGCTCTTCGGTAGCAGATCCGGCAGTTGTGTGCTTGTCAATCCGCCACGGCTTATCTTCGGCACAATGCTTATGCTCGTCAGCTTGTCTTTCGACAGCTGTGTCTCGACATCGAACGTGCGTATCGTCTCCACCTCGCTACCGAAGAAGTCGATGCGGTAGGGAAACTCACAGGAAAAGGAGAAGACATCGAGGATACTGCCGCGTATGGCATATTGCCCGGGCTCGTACACATAATCGACCTGCTCGAAGCCATATTCGTCGAGCACGTCGGAGACAAACATACTGTCTATCTTCTCGCCGACACTTATCTTCAGTGTGTTCTCCTGCAATGCCTCACGCGAGACCACTTTCTCTGCCAGCGCGTCGGGGTAGGTGACAATGACAAACGGAGCATCACCGCCTTGAAGCATGCTCAGCACCTCCGTACGGAGAATCTCGTTTGCCGCATCCACATGTCCGTATTTGATTGCCCTACGGTATGCCGAGGGAAAGAAATAGATACCGCCACCCCCTGTCAGCTGCATCAGATCGTGGTAGAAGTAACCCGCTTCATCCAGATCGTTGAGCACACACACGTAGCTACCCGCCCTTTTCGAAAAAAGAGAAGCTATCACCATTGCTGCGCCCGAACCGTTCAGTCCTTTGAGAAAGATATTATTCTGCTCTTTCTCATCTTTCAGAAGTGTATTTAGTGCGGTTATTTGTGGATGGGCAGCAAAAATCCTAAGTAATTCCTTTACATCCATTACGCCGCAAAGGTATGCTTTTGCCATGAAACCAATCGACCCTTTTTTTCCAAAGTGTCTTTGACTGAAAAAAGTTGACTCACAATAGGAGTTAACGATGTATCAA
>CAVIFD010000039.1:0-9321 GCA_963641545.1 bacterium
CGGGCTGTCTGGAGGGAAGGACTCGCTGGCGTTGGTTGATCTCCTCGGGCGGCGACGGAAGATCTTCAGCCCGCGCTTCGAGGTGGTCGTGGCGCATATCATCATGACGAACATCCCCTACTCTTCCGACACGGAATATCTCAGGAGCCGTGCCTCGGAGCACGGACTGCCGTTCGTCGTTCACGAGACGAGCTTCGACGCATCCACCGACACACGCAAATCTCCCTGCTTCCTCTGCTCGTGGACAAGGAGGAAGGCATTGTTCGACATTGCCCGTGAGCACGGATGCAACAAGATTGCCCTCGGGCATCACCGCGACGACATCCTCGAGACCTTACTTATGAACATGACCTTTCAGGGAGCCATCGGCACAATGCCCCCGCGCCTGAGGATGGATAAGTTCGACATGGAGATCATCCGCCCGCTGTGCTTGGTTGAGGAGCGGGAGCTTACTGCACTTGCCCGATGGCGCGGCTACCGTAAGCAGACAAAGAGCTGCCCCTACGAATCAGGCTCCTGCCGTTCGGACATGAAAGATATCCTCTCGCGCCTCGAAGCCATCAATCCCGAGGCACGCCACAGCCTCTGGAGCAGCATGACGAACATTCAAGAGGGTTATCTTCCCAAGAAAACAGACAAGAGATAGAGCCGCTTCACCTCCGGCACAGGAAGCCGGACACTTCACGGTCGATGCAGTCCATGATCTCCTTCTCGCTGTCGGGGTGAAACCAACGGATTTCACTGTCGCGACGAAACCATGTCATCTGCTTGCGGGCATAGACGCGCGTGTTGCGCTTTATCTTCTCTACGGCAAGGCTGAGAGGCCATTCGCCGTCGAGGTAGCGGAAGAGCTCTTTGTAGCCGACAGTGTTGAGTGAGTTGAGATGGCGGAAGGGATATACGCGGCGGGCTTCGTCGAGCAGTCCGTCTGCCATCATCATGTCCACGCGGCTGTTGATGCGGCTGTACAGCTCGTCGCGGTCGCGGGCAAGACCTATCTTGATGATCCCAAAAGGGCGCGTCTTACTGCTGTTGGTGCGGAGAGAGGAATAGGGCTTGCCACTCATGCGGCAGATCTCAACGGCATGGATCACGCGGCGGTGGTTCATGCGGTCCACCTCCTCGTAGTGCACAGGGTCGGCTTCTTTCAGCTCGCGGAGGATGCCGTCCAAGCCTTCTTGGCGGTATTTCTCGCTGACGGCACTGCGCACCTCGGGGGTGACCGTGGGTATGTCGTCAATACCCTTGCAGACAGCGTCGATATACATCATGGAGCCACCTGCCATGACCACGGCAGGCGTTTCCTTGTGGAGCGAAGCAAGGAGGGCAATGGTGTCTTCTTCGAAACGGGCGGCACTGTAATAGTCCTCAATGCCGAGCGTGCCTACCATATAGTGGGGCACACGTGCCAGCTGCTCCGTGGTGGGAGCGGCAGTGCCGATAGGGAGGTCTTTATACAGCTGACGGGAGTCGGAAGAGATTATGGGAGAGCCGAGATGCTCTGCGATGCGCAGGCTGAGCTCTGTTTTTCCGACCCCCGTAGGTCCAAGCAAAACGACGAGGGAGTTCATCGCCTCAGTAGCGGTCGTCGTCGTAAGGATTGGAAAACGAGTCGTCGCCAAGCTCTCCGAAGCCCTCCTCGTCCAGCTCGCCGGCGTCATATTCCGAGTCGCCATAGAAATCTTCGTCGAGGTCGGTGCTCTCCACTGTCTTAGCTTCCATCTTGTCGAAGTCGATGGTCTGAGCCGGAGGGTTGCCTACAGACTTGCTGACGACGGGGGCAGAAAGGTCTTGCCCCGGGATGATCTCGCGCAGCTCCATGTAGAAGGCGCGCTCCGTCATGTAGTCGAACACGAACATCAGCCTCTGGTGCTCATCCTCAAGCAGCTCTTCGAGGCGGGTGCTCTCCATCGTATAGTTGTCTTCATCCGCAGATGTATCCATCTCGACAAGCGTCACCTCCGTCCGCTTGCGCCAGTCGTCGTCGCAAATGAAGAACGAGCACATCTCGTCCTTCGAATAGCCGACAGATTCGATGATGGTAGTGTAGAGATCAAAAAAAGTGGCTTCGGAATCAATCCTGATTTCGCGTTTGAAGTCTGCCACCTCGTCGGAAAGGATAAGAAATCTGTAAATCATTGTCTTTTTCGTTGTTTTTAAGCGGTCCAAAAGTAGCGAAAATATCAATAGTCCAAGATTCGGCTCCGAATTTCACCCCTGCGGCAATTCCGACGCCGGCCGGAGTGTTGCCGATGCCCCCGACGCGGGACCAACAGCCCCTATCAAAGGCGAAGCCCCGAGGATATCACATCTTCGAGGCTTCAAAAAATAAAACAAAGTCCCCGGGATCGCATATCCCTCGAGACTTACACTATGAAAAATAAATTCCTACATCACTTCGGGCACGTCTTCCTCGCTGCCTCCGCCCGTATCGCCACCATCAACCACAGGGGCATCGTCGTCCGGCGTGGGGACAGGGGCTTCGTCGGGCGTAGAGGGGCTGGAAGAGCCGCCCTTGGCTGCGATCAGATCCTTGTACTTGCGGAAGATCTGGTTCACCGTGTCGATGAACGTATCCACCGCGTCGCTCGGCTCAAGCACGGCTACGGCATTGACTCTCTGCGCAATCTCAGCCCAAATGTCGTCTACAACCTTGCGGGCAGACAGGGTGTCGATCTTCACGCGAGAAGCATACTCGTCGATTCTTTCGGCATCCATCGCCTTGTACTCGTCGTTCAGGGTCTTGAGCTGCGTAAAGTAAGCAGTGAGGTTCAGCGTCTCGGCGGCAGCCTTCATCTTCTCGCCCTCCATGTCGCGCAACAGCCCGTCAATAGCAGCCGTCTCCTCGCTGTACGCCTTCTCCGCCGTCGCAGGATAAGCATTAAAGAGAGCCTCGAGCTGCGCGGCAGCCTGCTGCATTGCCTTGTCGGGGCAGTTCATAAACGAGTTGATCTGCGAGTTCAAAAACGAGAAGACCTTGTCGCGCTCGGCATCTTTCTCGACCATCGGCTGCGTCGCAGCACTCTTTGAGATACGATTAACACACAGCCCTTCGGTGTCGAGGGCTTTACGATAGAGGGGAGCTTGCGTTTCGATCTTCAGCACTGCCGGCGTGGTAGCCACAATGCGTTCATACAGCTCCGTGTTCATGTTCATGTGCGCTGTGTTGGTCAGCGCCGCCCTTCTGATGGTTCCAATCTGCTTAACTGTTCCCATGATCTTAAAATTTTAGGGTTACACATAAAATAAAAAACTCTCGTGCGTCCTTTTACTGTCTTCGACTGCCGTCGAAGTTACTTTGAAGATGTCAGGATGATTTTCGACTGCCGTCGAAACCATTTCCGGAATGTCGGAGAGACCTTCGACCGCCGTCGAAACCATTTCCGGAGCGTCGGTGAACCCTTCGACTGCCGTCGAAACCATTTCCGGAGCATCGGTGAGACTTTCGACTGCCGTCGAAACCTCCCCAATAACCCCTTTGACTGAAAAAGACCTTAAAAGAACACTTACGGCAGAGGATTTCACCCCTCAAACCGGCGGTAAAGTTAAAGAATTGTTTCCGATTACAAAACAACCAAGGTTTTTTCGGAGAAAATATCAGCATGTCATCCCTCCCGCCGTCAACAACAAAGCCCCTCCGCGCCAGGGAACGGCTTCGACGGCAGTCAAAAAAGGGGAGACACCCGCAGGCACCTCCCCTCATTTTGTCGTTTCTGTCGTTTATTCGTCGATGGAGCCTCTGACGATGCCGCGCCGGGATGTCTTGATGAAGTTGAGTATCAAATCCCTCTCCTCGCAAGGCTCATACTCCGTCTCGATGGCACGGAGGGCATCGGAATTGTTCAGCCCGCGGGTGTAGAGCGTGCGGTAGATGTCCTGAATGAGGAACACCTGTTGGTTGGTAAACCCACGGCGGCGCAGACCGACGATGTTGATGCCGCAGTAGACAATCGGGTCGCGCCCGATGAGTGTATAAGGCGGGATGTCTTTCCCGATGCGCGAACCACCTTGTATCATTACATGTTTGGAGATGCGCGTGAACTGGTGCACAAGGCTGCCGCCGCTGATGATGGCATAATCGTCGACCGTCACCTCTCCTGCTATCTGCGAGGCGTTGCCGATGATGATATGATCTTTCAGAACGCAGTCGTGCGCTATGTGAGAGTAAGCCATGATGAGGCAGTCGTTGCCCACGACGGTCTTGCCCTTCGAGGCAGTGCCGCGGTTGACGGTGGCACACTCGCGTATGGTGGTGTTATTGCCTATCTCGGCTGTTGTCACCTCGCCACGGAACTTCAAATCCTGCGGGATGCCCGCTATGACGGCTCCGGGGAAGATGCGACAGCCCTCGCCTATCCTTGCCCCGTCGAGGATGACGGCATGAGGAAACACGTGACAGCCCTCACCTATGATAACGTCCTTTTCAATCACTGCAAAAGGGTCTATCGTTACATCCTTGCCGATCTTTGCTTCGGGATGAACGACTGCTAAAGGAGATATGTTCATTGTCTTTTCGTTTTACTTGTTTTTAATAATCTGAGCCATAAACTCGGCTTCGCAGACCAGCTTGTCGCCCACAAAGATGTAGCCCTTCATCGTCGAGATGCCGCGACGGATGGGTGCAAGCAGCTCCAGACGCAGGATCAGCGTATCGCCGGGAACCACTTTCTGACGGAACTTCACGCCGTCTATCTTCATGAAATATGTCGAGTAACGCTCAGGCTCGTCCACAGAGTTGAGCACCAGCAAACCTCCCGTCTGAGCCATTGCCTCCACCAAGAGGACGCCCGGCATGACGGGCTCCTGCGGGAAATGACCCGTGAAGAAGGGTTCGTTTGCGGTGATATTCTTCACGCCCACGATATAGTCGCCGCCGATCTCGATGATCTTGTCCACCAAGAGGAAGGGGTAACGATGCGGCAGCAGCTCGCGGATGCGGTTGATGTCCATGACCGGAGCGACGTTGGGGTCGTACACCGGCGACTGCTTGTCGTTCTGCTTTATGTCCTTGCGGATCATGCGAGCCAACTTATTGTTGATATTGTGCCCGGGGCGGGTTGCAATGACACGTCCGCGGATGGGCTTGCCGATGAGGGCAAGGTCGCCAAGCACGTCGAGCAGCTTATGGCGGGCAGGCTCATTGTCGAACGCCAGCGGGCGGTTGTTGATATACCCCGGCTCATGCACGCTCTTGTGGGCAATGCCCATCTCATCCGCCAGCTTGTCGAGCATCTCCTGCGGCACCTCACGGTCGTAGATAACAATGGCATTGTCGAGGTCGCCACCCTTGATGAGGTTGTTCTGAAGAAGCATCTCCACCTCGCGCACGAACACAAAAGTGCGCGACGAGGCTATCTCCGTAGGGAAGGCACTGATGTCGTCGAGCGTGGCATATTGGTTCGACAGCACAGGCGAGTCGAACGAGATGAGCACATTGATGCCGAACCCGTCGTCGGGGAGTATGACGAGCGACGAACCTGTCTCCTCGTCCTTCACCTCAATCTTATGCTTCACGATATAGAAGTCCTTCGGCGCGTTCTGCTCCACGATGCCCGCTTTCTCTATCTCTTCCGAGTAGAAACGTGCACTGCCGTCGAGGATGGGAAACTCCGGCGCGTCCACCTCAATAAGGCAGTTGTCGATACCATAGGCATACAAGGCAGCCATGGCATGCTCGATGGTGCTGACCTGTATGTCGCCCTTCGAGAGCACCGTCCCCCGTTGCGTACCCACCACGTGCTCCGCCAGAGCATCTATGACGGGCGCGTCGGGAAGGTCCACGCGCTTTATCTTGTATCCGTGGTTCTCCGCCGCCGGAAGAAACGTGATATGGATGTTGAGCCCTGTATGCAAACCCTTCCCCTCCATGGAGAAGCTCTTTGCCAATGTCTTTTGTCTCTGCATACGACAATTATTTATTAAGTTCTTTCTTGAGTTGTTCAATCTCGCGCTGCATCTGCCCCATGGTGCGATACATCTCGGGAAGGCGGCTGAACACGGCACTCGAGCGCATGTAGTCTTTAGCGTCCAAGGCAGGCGAGCCGAGCAATGTCTTCGCCTCTTTTATGTCGCTATGCACCCCCGCCTGTGCTCCGAACATCACGCGATCGGCTATGTGCAGATGCCCTGCCAGTCCGACCTGCCCGCCGAACATGCAGTGGCTGCCTATCTTCGTCGAGCCGGCAATGCCCACCTGCGCAGCCATCACGGTGTTCTCTCCCACCTCCACGTTATGGGCAATCTGTATGAGGTTATCCAGCTTCACGCCCCGACGAATGATGGTGGAGTCCATCACGGCGCGGTCTATCGTCGTGTTTGCCCCTATCTCCACGTTGTCTTCCAAGACGACGTTCCCCAGCTGCGGTATCTTCTTGTAGTCCTCGCCTTCGGGGGCAAAGCCGAAGCCGTCGGACCCGATGACAGAGCCTGCGTGCAGTATGCAGCCGCTGCCGATCTTGCAGCCATGGTAAACCGTCGTGTGCGGATAGAGAATGCATCCGTCGCCAATGGTCACGCCGTCGCCGATATATGCATGGGGATAGATCTCACAGCCTTTGCCCACTCGAACATTCTCGCCGATGTATGCGAAGTTACCCACATAGCAACCTTCCCCCACCGTGGCAGAGGCTGCGATGAAGGCAGCGGAAGAGATACCCGTCTTCTTGGGCTTCGCCTGCTCCACCATGTTGAGCAGCATCGCCAGCGCGACATACGCGTTCTCCACTCTCACCAAGGTGGCAGAGACCGGAGCTGTCGGCACGAAATCGCTGTTCACCAAAACAACGCTCGCCTTCGTATCATATATATAATGTTCGTACTTGGGATTGGCAAGGAACGTCAGCGTCCCTTCGCGCCCTTCTTCTATCTTCGAAAAGCTGCCGACCTTCACGTCGGCATCACCGTCCACCTTCCCGCCAAGGAAGGCAGCTATCTGCCCGGCAGAAAACTCCATCACACTCTACCTTTTGATTGTATCCGTAATCCCTTTGTCACGCAGATACCCTGCCATCTCTTTCTGCACCGCCTCAGCTGCTTCGCGGGCACACGCGGCGAACCTCTCCGTCCCATCGGCATAGATGATGGCACGCGAGGAGTTGACCAACAAGCCACACATCTCGTTCATCCCATACTCGGCAACCTCCCGCAGGCTGCCCCCCTGTGCTCCCACACCCGGCACCAAGAGAAAATGGTCGGGCGCAAGGCGACGGATATCCAAGAACATCTTTCCCTGAGTAGCTCCGACGACGTACATCATCTGCTCGTCGGTTGCCCACCCTTCACTCTTCTTTATCACCTTCTCGAACAACCTCTCGCCCTCGGCATCTTCCGTCATCTGGAAGTCGTGCGAACCTTTGTTCGATGTCAGAGCAAGCAGTATGACCCACGCCTCGGGATAGAGGAGGAACGGCTTCACGCTGTCTTCACCCATGTAAGGTGCCACCGTCACGGCATCCACCTTGGTGTGGTCGAAAAACGAGCGGGCATACATCTCCGACGTGTTGCCTATGTCGCCGCGCTTTGCGTCGGCAATGATAAACTGGTCCGGATAGTTCTCCCTCAGATAGGCGACGGTCTTCTCGAAGACAAGCACGCCCTTCACCCCCATACACTCGTAGAAAGCCATATTGGGCTTGTAGGCAACGCAAAAATCTGCCGTCGCATCGATGATCGCCTTGTTGAATGCGAACATCGGGTCTTCTTCCGCCAGCAAATGCTGCGGTATCTTCTTAATATCAGTGTCCAACCCCACGCAAAGGAAGGATTGCTTCTTTCGTATGTTCTCGAATAACTGCTTCTTGTTCATCTTACTCTTGTTGATTGTTTTCTGAATGGTAAATATGCTACAGCTCGGCTTCCTTCAGGCGTTCCGCATTCTCGGCAACGGTCAGACGGTCGATACACGACTGTATGTCGCCATCCATGAAAGCCGCCAGGTTATAAATGGTATAGTTGATACGATGATCGGTGATACGCCCCTGCGGATAGTTGTATGTCCGGATCTTCGCAGACCTGTCGCCCGACGAGACCATCGTCTTGCGCCTCGAGGCAATGTCGTCCATGTACTTCTGATGCTCCTTGTCGTAGATGAATGAGCGCAGACGGGTGAGTGCCCGCTCCTTGTTCTTCGGCTGGTCGCGCGTCTCGGTACACTCGATGAGTATCTCTTCGCTCACGCCGGTGTTCGGGTTCTTCCACACATAACGCAGACGCACGCCGGACTCCACCTTGTTCACGTTCTGACCTCCTGCACCTCCCGAACGGAACGTGTCCCATTTGATCTCCCCCTCGTTTATCTCGACATCAAACTCGTCGGCTTCGGGAAGCACTGCCACAGTGGCTGCCGAAGTATGTACACGCCCTTGTGTCTCCGTTGCCGGCACCCTCTGAACGCGGTGCACACCGGACTCATACTTCAGCGTGCCATACACCTTCTCTCCGCTAACCGTAAAGATTATCTCCTTAAAGCCTCCCGACGCTCCCTCGCTGAAGCTCGACAGGGCAACCTTCCATCCTTTTGCCTCGCAATACTTCACGTACATACGATACAGATCGCCGGCAAACAAGGCAGCCTCGTCGCCGCCCGTCCCGCCACGTATCTCCACAATGGCGTTCTTGTCGTCTTCCGGATCACTCGGGATAAGCAACAGCTTGATCTCTTCTTCTGTCTCGGGAATACGCGCCGTGCATGTCTCCAGCTCTTCGCGTGCCATCTCCCGAAGCTCGGCGTCCTGCTCCGTCTCCAAAAGAGCCTTGGCTTCTTTTATTCCGTTAAGTGCGTCGACATATCTATTGCGGGCAGACACGATCTTCTCCAGATCGTGATATTCTTTGTTGAGCTTGACGAAGCGTTTCATGTCGGCAATGACCGCAGGGTCGGCAATCAGCGTCCCGACCTCTTCAAAACGGCTCACCAGCCCGTCCAGCCTTTCTAACAAACCATTATCCGCCATCTGTCAGACTTAATATACGAAGCGACCTTTCTCGCTCTCGATGATCAACTCATTCCTGTCAGCCTCTTCCACGAAGCCAACCACCTGTGCATCGATATTGAAGCTGCGGGCAATGCTTATCACCTCTTCAGCATGCTCGGGCGAAAGGTACACCTCCATGCGATGGCCCATATTGAACACCTTATACATCTCGCTCCAGTCCGTCCCGCTCTGCTCCTGTATGATACGAAACAGCGGGGGGATGGGGAAGAGATTGTTTTTCGTCACACGTTTGTTTTCCACGAAGTGCATCACCTTGGTCTGCGCCCCGCCGGAGCAGTGCACCATCCCGTGTATCTCAGGGCGCAGCTTGTCGAGCACAGCCTTAATC
>CAVIFD010000040.1:0-9268 GCA_963641545.1 bacterium
TAGCTACTCGACTGAAGCGTCTTGTAGGGCACGCTTGGATATTCAACTATGGCATTTCTGTCAACCATCTCGTTGAGCAGAGATTGAAATGTCACTTCCTGGCCCGACATTTCCCATGAGGGGATAAACAACAACTGAACCAGAATCAGCAGGGGGAAAATACGTGTTTTCATAAGGTTTGTTTTAAAAATATCGGCGAAAGTAACACAATAAGAGCTTCAGAACAATATTGCCGGAAACAAACCCCCAATAAAATCAGGAGACGGACACCTTTAGTACGATGCCTCGTGCACTCCCTTGACTGCCCGCCCGCTCGGGTCGTTCATATTCTTGAAAGATGCGTCCCATGCCAAGGCTTCGGCAGTGGAGCAAGCCACGCTCGGTACGCTCGGCACGCTGCGGGCTGCGCTTTCGCTCGGGAAGTGCTCGGCGAATATCGAGCGGTAGAAGTATTCCTCTTTGTTGCGCGGCGTGTTGATGGGGAAACGCTCTGCGGCGTGGTTCATCTCTTCGTCGGTGACCTGCGCGGCAGTGAGATCCTTCAGGCTGTCGATCCAGCTGTAGCCCACGCCGTCGGAGAACTGTTCCTTCTGCCTCCAGGCGATTTCTTCGGGGAGCATGTCGGAGAAGGCTTCGCGAAGGATACGCTTCTCTATCGTTTTCCCCGGGCACATCTTCGCCGCCGGATTGAGGCGCATTGCCACGTCGAGAAACTCCTTGTCGAGGAAAGGCACCCTGCCTTCCACGCCCCATGCCGAGAGGCTCTTGTTGGCACGCAGGCAGTCGTACATATACAGCTTGCTTATCTTGCGCAACGTCTCCTCGTGGAATGCCCGCGCGTCGGGGGCTTTGTGGAAATAGAGATAGCCGCCAAACACCTCGTCGGCACCCTCGCCGCTGAGCACCATCTTAATGCCCATGCTCTTGATGACGCGCGAGAGGAGATACATAGGTGTGGAGGCACGCACTGTTGTCACGTCGTAGGTCTCGATGTAGTATATCACGTCGCGGAGGGCATCGATGCCTTCCTGCACGGTGTAGTTGATCTCGTGGTGCACGGTGCCGATAAAGTCTGCCACCTTCTGTGCGGCAGCCAGGTCGGGAGCACCTTTCAGACCTATGGCAAACGAATGGAGCTGCGGCCACCAGGCATCCGCCTTATTGTCCGTCTCGATACGCTTCGCGGCATACTTGCGGGCAACGGCAGAGATGATGGACGAGTCGAGACCACCGGAAAGGAGCACGCCGTAGGGCACGTCGCTCATCAGCTGTCGGCGCACGGCACATTCGAGTGCCTCGCGCAGAGCCTTCACGTCGGCGGGGTTGTCTTTCACGTTGTCGTAATCCATCCAGTCGCGTTTGTACCAACGGGTAAGCTCCTTGTCCCCGCTGAAGAAATAATGCCCGGGCTTGAACTGCTCGTACTCCGTGGCAAAACCTTCCAGCCCTTTCAGCTCGGAGGAGACGAGGATATGCCCCGCGTTGTCGTGACCCATATAAAGGGGGATGACACCGATGGGGTCGCGGGCAATGAGGAACGTGTCGTTCTCTTCGTCGTAGAGCGCGAAGGCAAAGATGCCGCTGAGATGCTCCACGCAGGCTGTGCCGTACTTGCGATAGAGGGCAAGGATGACCTCGCAGTCCGACCCCGTGAGAAACTCGTATTCGTCTTTCAGAGCCTCGCGCACTTCGCGGTGATTGTATATCTCGCCGTTCACCGTGAGGATGAGCTTACCGTCTTTGCTTCGCAGGGGCTGTCCGCCGGAGGCAGGGTCGACGATGGAGAGCCGCTCGTGGGCGAGGATGGCAGTGCGTCCCTGATAGATGCCGCTCCAGTCCGGTCCGCGGTGACGGATTCGTTTACTCATTTCCAAAGCCCGGGCACGAAGGGAGGCTTCGCCTTCGCGAATGTTGAATATTGCTGTAATTCCGCACATAATGCTATTGTCGTCTTCTTTTGTTTGTTCGTTATGTAAGTCTCAACGTTGGGAGAGGTAACTGTCGATGGCCTCCGCCGTCTTCTTGCCCGAAGCCATGGCGCGTACCACAAGGCTTGCCCCGCTCACGGCATCGCCGCAGGCAAAGAGCTTGCTGCCGGCTATCTGCCGGTGGCTGTCGACGGCGATGTTCTTCCTGTTGTCCACCTCGAGGGCAAGCTCGCTCACCAGTCCGTCCTGCTCGGGATGCAAAAAGCCCATCGCAAGGAACACGAGGTCGGCTTCGATGATCTCTTTCTTCCCTGTATGTTTCATCTCGGGTCGCCCGCCGTCTTTTGCCGGAACCCATTCCACTTCTTCCACCTCAACGCCGCGCAGCGTGTTCTTCTCGCCGACGAAGCGGCACGAAGCGAGGTTCCACCTGCGCACGCAACCCTCTTCGTGGCTGCTGCTGGTCTTCAGTATCTGCGGATACATGGGCCAGGGCGTTGCGGGATTGTAGCCGACGGGCGGCTTGGGCATTATCTCTATCTGTGTCACGAGAGCTGCGCCGTGGCGGTTGGCTGTGCCGACGCAGTCGCTTCCCGTATCGCCGCCGCCGATGATGAGCACCTTCTTGTCTTTGCAGTTGATGATGCTCTTGGGCGGGATGGCAATGCCTTCAAGGAGGCGGTTCTGCTGTCCGAGCAGCTCGAGGGCGAAATGTACGCCTTTGAGGTTGCGCCCTTCTATCGGCAGATCGCGCGGAGTCTCCGAGCCTATGGCTATGCATACGGCATCGAAAGAATCCACAATATCCTTGGCAAGAACCTCTTTCCCCACCATGGTGTTGACCTTAAATCTCACGCCTTCCTTCTCCATAAGGCGGATGCGGCGGTCGATGATGTTCTTGCTCAGCTTGAAGTTGGGTATGCCGAAGCGGAGCAAGCCGCCAGGCAGCTCGTCTTTCTCGAAGACGGTCACCTCGTAGCCTTTATGATTAAGACGGTTGGCAACGGTCAGTCCTGCCGGTCCGCTGCCAACCACGGCAACGCGCTTGCCGTTTCTCTCCGGCACGACAGGCTCCACGAAGCCTTCGCGGAAAGCCGTCTCGACGATTGCCACCTCGTTCTCACGGATGGTGACAGGCTCGTCGCAGCTCAGCTTCAGCACGCAGCTCTTCTCGCAAAGGGCAGGGCAGACCCTGCCGGTAAACTCCGGAAAGTCGCTCGTCTGCGCAAGCAGGTGATAGGCTTCGCGCCACAGTCCGCGATAGAGGAGGTCTTGCCACTCGGGCTGTTTGTTGCCCAGCGGACAAGCCCAATGGCAGAAAGGAACGCCGCAGTCCATGCAACGCGACGCCTGACGGCGACGGTCGCTGCTGTTGAGTGTCTGTTCTACTTCACTGAAGTCGTCGATACGATCTTCTACAGGACGATAGCCTGCTTCTTGTCTGTGTATGGTGAGGAATGCTCTTGGATTTCCCATGATGTTTGTCTCTGTCTGTTATGAAAAAACGGTTTAATAATCTCGCTGCATCTCGGCAATCTTCTGTTGCAACTTCTTCATCTGCTCTTCCTGCAACACTTTCTTGTATTCTATCGGCACGACCTGAATAAATTCGTCGACTGCCTTGTCCCAGTTGTCGAGTATCCGCCCGGCAAGGTGACTGCCTGTGTAGTGATAGTGTTTGCGGATAAGCTCGTGCAGCTCCTTGCGTGTGGCACTGTCTTCGATGAGCGAAAGCTCCACCATCTCCATGTTACAGTAGTAGTCGAAGTCGCCCGCCTTGTTCCATACGTATGCCACGCCGCCGCTCATTCCGGCGGCGAAGTTCCTGCCCGTCTCTCCGAGCACCACCACGCGTCCGCCTGTCATGTATTCGCAGCAATGGTCGCCCACGCCTTCCACCACGGCAACGGCACCGCTGTTACGCACGCAGAAACGTTCGCCCACGCGGCCGTTGATATACACCTCTCCGCTTGTTGCACCGTAGAGCAGTGTGTTGCCGGCAATAGTATTGTCTTCGGCAACGAACGTGGAGCGCACAGGCGGCATAAGGCTGATGCGTCCGCCGCTGAGGCCTTTGCCCAGATAGTCGTTGGCTTCGCCCTCGAGGCGGAAATGAACGCCGTGGGCAAGGAACGCGCCGAAGCTCTGTCCCGCCGAGCCTTTGAACTTGATATTGAGAGTATGCTCCGGCAGACCCGCATTGCCGTAGCGTTTGGCTATCTCGCCTGAGAGCATTGCGCCGACGCTGCGGTCGGTGTTCGTGATGGCATAGTCGAGCGACACCTCCTGCTGATGTTCGATGGCTGCCGTGGCATGACGGATGATATCCACATCTTTCACGCTGTCGATTTGATGTATCTGGTCCATCACGTGATGTATGGCGGTGTGCGAAGCCTCCTTCGGCATGTGAAGCATGTGCGAGAAGTCGAGAAGGCTGTGCTTCGGGTTGGAATCCGAGCCTTCCTTCTTCCTTTCGATAAGGTCGGTCCGACCGATTATGTCGTCCAACTTGCTATACCCCATCTCTGCCAAGTATTCGCGCACCTCTTCAGCCAGGAAGGTGAAGAAGTTTACTAAATACTCATGCCGTCCGTGGAAACGTTTGCGCAGCTCCTCGTCTTGCGTTGCAACGCCGACGGGGCAGGTGTTCATGTGGCATTTGCGCATCATGACGCAGCCCAACACTATCAGCGCGGACGTTGCGAAGCCGAACTCCTCGGCTCCCAGCATTGCCATAAGGACAACGTCGCGCCCCGTCTTGAGCTGCCCGTCTGTCTGTAGGCGAACCTGTCCGCGCAGGCTGTTCATCACCAGTGTCTGCTGCGTTTCCGACAGTCCGAGCTCCGGCGGCAACCCCGCGTAGCGTATCGAGCTGACGGGCGAAGCTCCCGTGCCTCCTTCGGCGCCGGAGATGACAATGCGGTCGGCTTTCGCCTTGGCAACGCCGGCGGCAATTGTGCCCACGCCGCTTTCCGACACCAGCTTCACGCTAATCTCTGCCTTCGGGTTTACGTTCTTGAGGTCGAAGATAAGCTGTGCAAGATCCTCGATGGAATAGATATCGTGGTGCGGAGGAGGCGAGATGAGCGAGATGCCCGGTATGGAGTGGCGGGTCTTGGCAATGATGTCGTTGACCTTATATCCGGGCAGCTGACCGCCTTCGCCGGGCTTTGCGCCCTGGGCAACCTTTATCTGTATCTCGTCGGCATTGACAAGATATTCCGTGGTGACGCCGAAACGTCCGGAAGCCACCTGCTTGATGGCAGAGCGGAGCGAGAGACCGTCTTCGCGCGGTGCGAAACGTGCAGGGTCTTCACCACCCTCGCCGGTGTTGCTCCTGCCGTGAATCTTGTTCATCGCCATAGCCATCGTCTCGTGTGCTTCACGGCTTATGGAGCCGAAGCTCATGGCACCGGTGACAAACCTCTTCATTATCTCCGAAGCGGGCTCCACCTTGTCGAGGGGGATGGGTTTCTGTTTCTTGAAAGTAAGGAAGTCGCGCAGGAAGATGGGCGACTCCTTGTCGTCCACCATGTGGGTATATTCCTTGAACTTCTTGTAGCTGCCGAGGCGCGTGGCAAGCTGCAAGGTGGATATTGTCTCGGGGTTCCACGCATGTTTCTCGCCGTCTTTGCGGAAGCTGTAGATGCCTTTGTGCTCAAGCATCTCGTCCACCGCGCCGCCGAACGCTTCGCGGTGCATGGCAATGGCGTCGCGGGCAATCTCGTCGAGACGTATGCCGCCCACCTTGCTGGCTGTGCCGCCGAAATATGTGCGTGCCAGCTCTGCATCCAGCCCTACGGCTTCAAACAGCTTGGCACCGCGATAGCTGCGGATGGTGCTTATTCCCATCTTGCTCATCACCTTGAAAAGTCCCTTGCAGATGGATTTCACGTAGTTCTTGCGTGCTGTCTCGTAGTTGAGCTGTATCTCGTGTTTGTCTTCCAGCTCCTTGAGGATGGCAAAGACCATATACGGATTGATGGCGCTTGCCCCGTAGCCGAGCAACAGGGCTGCGTGCATCACCTCGCGCATCTCGCCGGTCTCAACCACCAATGCCGTCTGCACGCGCTTCTGCACGGAGATGAGATGATGGTGCACGGCACTGACGGCAAGCAGCGACGGGATGGGAACCCTCTTCTCGTCGACGCTCTTGTCGCTAAGAATAATGTAGTTCACTCCGTCGGTAACGGACTGCTCTGCCTGCTTGCACAGCTCGTCGAGGGCAGTCTTCAACCCCTCGCGTCCTTTCTCCAAGTCGAACAACATAGGCAGCTTGACGGCCTTGAATCCTTTGTAGCGGATGTTACACAAAAGGTCGAGCTGGGTGTTGGTAAGGATGGGATGATTGAGCCGCACCATCTTGCAGTGGCTCTCGTTCGGAGTGAGTATGTTGTTGCCCACGGCACCGATATATTCCTCAAGGCTCATTACAAGCTCCTCGCGGATGGGGTCGATAGGCGGGTTGGTCACCTGCGCAAACTGCTGGCGGAAATAGTTGAACAGAAGTTGAGGACGGTCCGAAAGCACAGCCAAGGGCGTATCGTTACCCATCGAACCAATAGGCTCGGCTCCGGCTGTACACATCGGCATGATTATCTTCTCCACATCCTCGCGGCTATAGCCAAAGGTGCGCAGCATCCTGTCGTAGTTCTCCACCGTATGAGGCACCTTACGGCCCGACTTCAGCTCGTCCAATTCCACGCGGTTGTTAGCCAGCCATGTCTTGTATGGCTTGGCCTCGGCAAGCTGCTTCTTCAGCTCGCCGTCGTAGTATACCTCGCCCTTCTCGGTGTCCACCATCAGTATCTTACCCGGCTGCAGGCGGCCTTTCTCCTTTATTTCGTTTGCCTCGAAATCCATCACGCCCACCTCGGAAGCCACAAGCATCATGTCGTTCTTGGTGATGAGGTAACGTGCGGGGCGCAGTCCGTTGCGGTCGAGCATTCCTCCGGCAAAGCGTCCGTCGCTGAAGAGCAGTGCTGCCGGTCCGTCCCACGGCTCCATGAGGATGGAATGATATTCGTAGAATGCCTTCAGGTCGTCGGATATGGGGTTCTTCTCGTTCGTGCTCTCCGGCACAAGCATTGCCATGGCATGAGGCAGGCTCAGCCCCGAGGCAACAAGAAACTCCAACACGTTATCCAGCGACGCGCTGTCGCTCATCCCGGGCTGAATGATGGGGCGTATGCTGTCGATGCTCCCTATCGTGGGGGAAGTGAGCACACTCTCCCGTGCTTCCATCCATCCGCGGTTGCCGCGTATCGTATTTATCTCGCCGTTGTGTGCCAAGAGGCGGAAAGGCTGAGCAAGGCTCCACGTAGGGAACGTGTTTGTGCTGAAACGCGAATGAACCAGTGCCAGTCCGCTCGTGAAGTAGTTGTTCGTAAGGTCGGGGAAGTAATGACGCAGCTGCATCGACTCGAGCATACCTTTATATACTATGTTCTTCGTCGAGAGCGAGGGGACATAGAAATCTTCTTTCCCCGAAAGAGCCGAGGCGGCGACCTTCTTCTCTATGCGTTTGCGCACAACGTACAGCTTCAGCTCCAACTCCTGCGGGTTGTCGCATCCTGTCACGAAAAGCTGCTTGATGTCGGGCTCCGTCCTCAAAGCATCCTCGCCGAGTATGTCGCTGTTCACCGGCACCTTCCTCAGGTGCATAAGCGTAAGCCCTTCCTTCTCTATCTCCTCAATCATAATGCTGAGGATGGCTGACTGCTGCGTTTCGTCTTTCGGGAGAAAGACAAGTCCGGTGCCGTATTTGCCCTTTTCCGGCACGGGAATGCCTTGCAACAGGATAAACTCGTGCGGTATCTGAAGCATGATGCCCGCACCGTCGCCCGTCTTGTTGTCCGCGCCCTCGGCACCGCGATGGCGCATGTTCTCGAGCACTTTCAGAGCCGACTCGACGATGTCGTGCGACTTCCCGCCGTGGATGTTTACCAACATTCCGACCCCGCAGGCATCATGTTCGTTCGCAGGATCGTATAAACCCTGCTTTTTGTTCAAATGGATTTGTTCTTTCATCATTTGTTGACCTTATGTTTGTGTAACGTCGTTTTTATTGTCAAAATGTTCGGCAAATGTAAGGTGTTTCTTTCAATATGATATAAGCAGCGCGGCATTTACCGCAATTTTTTTTCTTTTTTAGTCATTCCGCCCCTTATCCGCAGCATCGGAGTAGCTTCTTCATTTGAAGAAATGGCTTCGCACCCTCGCAAAGTGGCTTCTTCATTTGAAGAAAGGACTTCGCACCCCTGCAAAGTGGCTTCTTCATTTGAAGAAAGGACTTCGCACCCCTGCAAAGTGGTTTTTTCACTTGAAGAAAGGACTTCGCACCCCTGCAAAGTGGTTTCTTCACTTGAAGAACGCTTTTCCCAAAGGCAAAACAGACCATCCGGATAGAAATGGTGGTTTCCGTTTTGGGTTTTTCTCTACTTTTGCGCCGTGTATAAAACGAAAGGCATTATGGTTGTGAGAAGATATTTCATCCTGTTATTCATTCTTTCTGCACTGACAAATTTGGCTACGGCACAAGAAGATGTAACCCGTGTTATAGGTGTCGGCACCGTGAAGCCCGAACCGGCGGAAACGGAAGATACCATCCCTGCGATGGACATCGACGATCCGGAGCTGGACAACGTTGTCAGCCTGCGCGAGCAGTTTGAGAAGCAAAACAAGATGTATTCCGTGCCGGCAGTTCCGAGCGAGAACCTGCTTCGTTTCCTTAACAAAGATGAGATAGAGCTGTCGGAAGAAGCATTGTATTGGGTGAACCTTGTGCGCGACCCTTCCACAGTGTTCGGCAACGATGTGACTTTCCGTGATACCATTATCGTAAACCCCCTGTTCCTGCCTTTTGTGTTCAAAGGGAAGCTCATATCAGACACGGTGACGTATTATAATAAGGATGCCTGGATGAATAAGGTCGACATACCTCAGCCCTTTGTGGAGGATACATTGTTTCAGGGTATGGTGCTGAGGCAGGAGATTGCGGACAGTATCCACGGGTACATAGAGAAGACCTATCCGCAGTATGTTCGCTACACCGAGAGCAGTCTGCCGCAAGACAAGGTGGTTGCCAAGAAAATGAACAAGCCGACATATCAGCCGGAGATGATCGTGGTGGAAGGCACTGCGGACTTCAACGACGTGGACACTCCGGTGAAGTTCATCCCCGAGAGACGCTACTGGACGTCGCACTTCGAAAGTTCCCTCCAGTTTGCGCAAAACTATATCTCGCCGAACTGGCATAAGGGAGGTGTGAGCACGTTGAACCTTACGAACCGCGAGCTGTTTACCTATAATTATAATAAGGATAAGGTGAAGTTTACCAA
>CAVIFD010000041.1:0-9191 GCA_963641545.1 bacterium
GGTGGAAGGCATCCGCACGGATGTTCGCGTGTGCAACACCAGCTATCTGCAGACCGACTGGTATATCGACCAGATGAAAAAGCAGGCATACGAGTCGGCACCGCTGCCCGTTTCGTGGAGCAGGGCTGACTACATTCAGGGCACGCGCGACGTTGCGTATGTTGTCCCGATGACCGACAAGCCTATCGACCTCGGCACTGCGCTCGACTTCGTGCGCAGCAACGACCCGAAGTTTAAGAAGATACCCGGCTACAACGAGAGTATCGACTATATCCCTGCCGAGACGCTTGTGTACGGGGTCGACTCTGCCGCTGCCGTTGCCGGAGGCGTGGGGCAGGGAGGGATGCTGAAAGAGATGACGATAGACCTCAAGGGCAAGAACCTGCTGGGCAAGCAGGAGCTGATAATACTTGATATGCTGCGCACCAACAACTGGGAGCGCCCGATGTATTACGCCATCACGGTCAGCTCCGACCAGTACGTGAACCTCGACAAATTCTTCGAGCAGACGGGTATGGCTTACCGTATCGTGCCGCGCGAGGCAAACAAAAGCTGCGACACGGAGACGATGTACGACAATGTGATGAACAAGTTCCGATGGGGCGGCGTGGACAAGCCGGGCATCTACCTTGACGAGAACGTGATGCGTATGTGTAAGAGCTACCGATCGGTTGTGCTGGGCAAGCTCGCGGAAGACCTGGTGAGGGAAGGCAAACGCGACAAAGCTCTCGACGTGCTCAACCTTTGCATGAAGGTGCTGCCGCCCGAGAACGTGCCGCTCGACTACTCCGCGCTCTCCATGGGCGAGCTTTTCTACGTCCTTGGCGAGAAGGAGAAGGCCGAGACGGTGCTCACGGGGATTGCCGACGACGCGATGCGTAACATCGACTGGTTCTTCCGCCTCAGTCCGTCGCAGCTCGCTTCCATCACGAGGGAGCTGGAGCACAACCTCGCCGTCGTGCAGCAGGTGCTTATCATCAGCAAGCACTACGACCCCGAGTTTGCCGCGAAGTATCAGGAGGAGTTCGACAACTACCGGATGGCATACACCTCGGTTCGCAAGGAAAAGTAAAGAGCGATGTTTATCGAGCAACCGCCCCGGTTCTACAGGGCTCTGTTCCCGGGGGCAATCTGGAGGATACCCGACAAAGCGGAGAAGTGTGTCTATCTCACCTTCGACGACGGTCCCATCCCCGAGGTTACCCCCCGGGTGCTTGATGTGCTCGACCGCTACGGGGTGAAGGCGACGTTCTTCTGCGTCGGCGACAATGTGCGCAAGCATCCCGACATCTTCCGTATGGTGACGGAGCGAGGTCACCGCGTGGGCAACCACACGTTCAACCATATCCAGGGGCTTCGCTACCTTACGAAGAACTACCTCAGTAACGTCCGCCGTGCCGACGACCTTATCCACAGCCGCCTGTTCCGCCCGCCGCACGGACACATGCGGATTCCGCAGCTGCTGTTCCTTCGGCGACGGTATCGTATCGTCATGTGGGACGTGGTGACGCGCGACTACAGTCCGCACATGACGCCGCGCGGCGTCCTTAACGTGGTGAAGCGTTACACCCGCAACGGCTCCATCATTGTCTTCCACGACTCCCTCAAGGCGGAGCGCAACATGTGCGAAGCCATGCCCCGAGCCATCGAGTGGCTGCTGAAGGAAGGCTACACGTTCAAGACTATCGACGACGGACGATGACCCTGTCGGAACACATAAAAGCCGAGGCGCGGAAACTTGGGTTCGATGCCTGCGGCATTGCCGAGGTGACGGAGGCGGAGAGCGAGGCGGAGCACCTCGACCGCTGGATTGCCGAAGGCTGCCACGCCGACATGGCGTATATGGAGCGCAACCGAAGTGTGAGGCTCAACCCTGCGGAGCTGGTCGAGGGCGCACGGTCGGTCATATCCGTCGCGATGAACTACTACCCCGAAGTGAAACAGAGAGAGGGCGCGCCGCACGTCGCCTATTATGCTTACGGCAGAGACTATCATAAGGTGGTGAAGCAACGCCTGCGCCTGCTGTGGCAACGCATCACGGAGCAGCTGCCTGCCGACACAGGGAGCGAGGCACGAGCGTTCACCGACTCGGCGCCGCTCCTCGAGCGTTACTGGGCATGGCGCGCAGGGCTGGGGTGGATAGGGCGCAACACCAACCTCATCATCCCGGGCAAGGGGTCGTTCTTCTTCCTCGGCGAGATTGTCACCACCCTCCGCCTCGACTACGACAGCCCCATGGCGAGCCGTTGCGGCACCTGCCGCCGCTGCCTCGACGCATGCCCCACCGGAGCACTTACCGCCGACCGCCGCCTCGACGCACGCCGCTGCATCTCTTACCTCACCATCGAGAACCGTGGCAGCATACCCCCGCAGCTTGCCGCACGGCTGGGCAACCGCCTCTACGGATGCGACACCTGTCAGGACGTATGCCCGTGGAACCGCTTTGCTCGCGGCACAAGCTGCGACGACTTCCGCCCCTCGCCCGACCTCCTTGCCCTCTGCGCCGGCGATCTTCGGGATTTCACCCGTGAGGATTATGAGCGTATCTTTGCCCACTCGGCAGTGCGGCGCGCCGGATACGAGGGCATCAGCCGCACCATTGCCGCAAGGAAGATCACTAACGATAAAAACAATACATAATGAGAAGAACAATCAGCCTACTGCTCCTCTCCTTCCTCTTCGCCCTTGCCGCGCTTGCGCAGGGCAGCTTGGAGGAGAGGCTTGCCGCGCTTGAGGGCGTAAGCGGCATCGAACGTCTCGAGTCGGACGTCTACACCGAGAAATATCTTGTACGTATCACCCAGCAGGTCGACCCGCAGGACGCGGGGAAGGGGACCTTCACGCAGCGCGTCGTGGTGGGGCATGCGGGGTACGACCGCCCCACGGTGCTCGTCACCGAGGGCTACAGCGGTGCGTATGCCTTGAGCGCGCGGTATCACGAGGAGCTGACCGACCTGCTCGACGCCAACCTCGTGTTCGTTGAGCACCGTTACTTCCTCGAGTCGACACCCGAGCCGTGCGACTGGCGTTATCTCACGGCAGAGAACGCGGCAGCCGACCTGCATAATGTCAACCGTACGTTCCGCCGGCTCTACCCGGGCAAGTGGATAAGCACGGGCATCAGCAAGGGAGGGCAGACCGCCACGTTCTACCGCGTGTTCTATCCCGACGATGTGGATGTGTCCGTCCCTTACGTCGGTCCGCTCTGCCGAGGTGTGGAAGACGGGCGGCACGAGAAGTTCCTTCGCAAGGTAGGGACGCGCAGCGAGCGGCAGGCGATAGAGCGTTTCCAAAAAGAGGTCTTGCGGCGCAAGGCGGATATGCTGCCCCTGCTCGAGGCATACAGCAAGGACAAGGGCTTGGAGTATCGCATCCCCGCAGCCGAGGTGCTCGACTACTGCGTGCTTGAATATCCGTTCGCCCTGTGGCAGTGGGGCACGCCCGTCGCAAGCATACCGCCGACGGATGCCGACACGCCCGTGCTGTTCGACCATCTCATGGCGATAAGCGGCGCGGAATATTTCGCCGAAGACCAGCCCAACGCCGCCTTCTTCGTGCAGGCAGCCCGCGAGCTGGGCTACTACGGCTACGACACGAAGCCCCTGCGCCGCCTCCTCACCATCGACAGCAGCAAGGGGTATCTCAACCGCATCATGCTCCCCGATTCGCTCGTGGGAACGATCACGTTCGACCGTGCGTTGTATGAGAAGACATGCGCGTTCCTCCGCGATAACGATCCGAAGATGATATTCATCTACGGCGAGGTAGACCCCTGGAGCGCGGTGCACGTCCCGCTGTTCAAGGGCAAGAAGAACGAACAGGTCTACTTCCAGCCGCGCGGCAGTCACCTCTCGCGCATCGGTAACATGCCCGAGGACGTGAAGCATAAGATTATCTCCCAACTGAAAGACTGGCTCGGGGAATAACGCCCCGCCCCCTCGAAGCGTAGGGATGCATCCCCCTCATGGTTGCATCCCCCGCCTCCCTATGCTCTTACCCCACCCTTGGCTGTTGAAACAGAATATGCCGTGCGGCATATGTTCGTATCTCGGGCGAGATATATTTGTATCTCGGGCGGCATATTTCTATATCTCGCTCGGCATATTTTCGTATCTCGCTCGGCATATGAACTGAAAAACGAAGGGGGCATACACATGGCAACGGCGGGGGGGCACGGTGTGCTCCCGAAGGATGTGATATGTAAGAGAGGGGGCGGGGGGGCTTTAGAACATGCCCTGCACCTTGTAGACGAACTCCATCCACACCCAGTAGCGGATGGCTTTGCCGAGGAACATGGAGAGGGCGACGATCCACACGTTGGCGCGCAGGAAGCCGAGTGCCACGGCGATGAAGTCGCCCACGCCCGGGAGGAACACGAAGAAGCCCATCCACGAGCCTTTGCCCTCGATCCAACGCTGCACGCGGTGGAGCTTGTCGGCATCGAGGCGGAGATACTTCTCTATCCACTCCACCTTACCGATCATGCCGAGCCAGTAGCAGCTCATGCCGCCGAGGAAGTTGCCCACGGTGGCAGCCACCATACAGTGCCAGTACGACGCGCCCGAGAGCAGCACGCCCGTCAGCACCACCTCACTGCTGAACGGCAGGACCGTGGCCGCAAGAAACGAGGCGATGAACACGCCGATATATCCGTAGGCTATAAGAAACTCCATATACGAAGGAAGAAAAGCGCGACGTAGAGCGCGACGGTGGCGAGAAACATGCACGTCGTGATCCATCCGCGCACGGTGGTGAAGAAATGCGCCGTCAGCACTGCCACAGGTCCGCACGCCGCCAGAAGTAACTCTTCTGCCTCGCCCTCGAAGACGAAGTAGAGCGCGAAAGACCAGGCGGCAAAGAGGGTGGTGAAGAGGAGATAGTGGCGCGTGCGGCGCGGATTGTCGAATACGTGGATGTAGATATCGGCGATGGCAATGAGCGTGAGCACCGCTGCCACGCCAAGCTCGATCCATGTGGCTGACGCCACGTCCGAGGCTGAAAGGAGGGAAACCCTGAGACCGGAGAATGCGTAGTCGAACGGCGCATAATCGTCCGCCATGAAACACCACCCGAAGAGCAGCCAATAGACCGTTGTCACACCCAACAGCGTCGCGACGACCGTGCGGACGTTCAGCGTCCTGAAGATATACATCCCTATCCAGAAGACGGGCAGGAACAACAGCATGTGCACCCACAGCAGACTCCCCGTGCCGAGCAGCAGCCCCACGTTGAAGGCGTTGCTCCGCGCCTCCGCGTCGTGATAGGCGGAGAGCAGCTCGTAGTACGCGAGGATAAGACAGAACGCGCCGACCGAGGTAGCCTTGAGCGGCAGGAACTCGGGGTTGGTGCTCACGAGCAGCACGTAGAAGGCAATGGGAAGCATCGTCTTCTCGCGTATCAATGCCAGCGCGTAGCCGGCGCGATGCAGGAGGCATGCCCCGCCTATCATCAGCAGTATGCCGACGGCGTAGGTCGCAGCCTTGTCCGGCAACAGACGGCAGAAGGCTTTCCATAGCGGTGCCGCCGCCTCTTCCGCCATCGGGTAACCCACCGAGAGATGAAAGCCCGCAGCCCAGCACAGGGCGCACACCGCGAGCACGGCGGCGAGCATCCCCTTGCCGGTGATGCCGCGCGCCTTGTTCGGGGGTCTGTGGGTTGTGTCAAACATACACGATGGTCTGTCGTTATCACAGGTCGAAGCCTATGTCGCTCCGGAAGTATTTCCCTTCGAAGTCTATCGCCCTTGCTCCGGCGAACGACCGTGCAAGAGCCTCTTCCTTCGTTGCGCCGTAGGAGCTGACGGCAATAACGCGCCCGCCGCTTGTGAGTATACGCCCGTCGGCATCCGTCGTTGTCCCTGCATGGAACACGATGCTCTCGGGCGAGACCTTCTCAAGCCCGCTTATGACCTTCCCTTTCTCGTATGCCTCGGGGTATCCGCCGCTCACGAGCATGACGGTGACCGCCGCACGCGGGTCGATCTTCAGCTCACGGCTGCCGAGGTTCCCTTCGGCAATGCCCTCCAAGAGGTCCACAAGGTCGCTCTCTATGCGCAGCATGACAACCTCCGTCTCGGGGTCGCCCATGCGGCAGTTGTATTCGATGACCTTAGGGTCGTTCTCGTTGATAAGCCCGAGGAAGATGAAGCCCTTGTAGTCGATGCCCTCGGACTTCAGACCCTCGATGGTCGGGCGTATGATACGCTCGTCCACCTTCTTCATGTATGCAGCGTCGGCAAACGGTACGGGCGACACCGCGCCCATGCCTCCGGTGTTGAGACCCGTGTTGCCCTCGCCGATGCGCTTGTAGTCCTTCGCCACAGGCAGCACCTTATAGTCCGTGCCGTCGGTCATGACGAACACCGAGCACTCTATGCCTTTCATAAACTCCTCGATGAGCACCGTCTTGCTCGCCTCGCCGAACATCCCGCCGAGCATCTCGCGAAGCTCCCTCTTTGCCTCTTCTATCGTGTCGACGATAAGCACTCCCTTGCCTGCCGCCAGCCCGTCAGCCTTCAATACGTATGGTGCCTCGAGCGACTCGAGGAAGGCATATCCTTCGTCTATCGTCTCGGCGGATATGCTCTTGTAGCGTGCCGTCGGTATGCCGTGACGCATCATGAATGCCTTGGCGAAGTCCTTGCTGCCCTCCAAGCGTGCACCGCTCTTCGACGGACCTATCACGGGTATATGCTTCAGCGCGGCATCGCCCTTGAAGAAGTCGTATATGCCCTCCACGAGCGGAGCCTCCGGACCGACAACGACCATGTCCACGCCATTTGCCAGGGCAAACTCGCGTATGGCGGCGAAGTCGTCCGCCTTTATATCAACATTCTCTCCCACCTGCGCCGTGCCGGCGTTGCCGGGGGCAATGAATAACTTGTCCGTCTTCGGACTCTGTGCAATCTTCCGGGCTATTGCGTGTTCGCGGCCGCCGGAGCCTAACAGTAGTATGTTCATCTCTATTGTCTTTATTTTAAGTAGTCGTCGAAGTAGCGCGTGATCTTCTCGTGCAGATGCGGACGGTCCTTGCCTATCACGTTGTGCCGGTGGCGCGGGTAGACGAAGTAGTCGGGATAGGTGCCGGCATCCACCGCTGCCTTCAGGAAGCCGAGGCTGTGTTGCCACACCACCACGGGGTCGATGTCGCCGTGTATCATCAGCAGATGCCCCTTCAGGTTGCCTGCCTTGAGCTTCATGTTGGCATTCTTATATCCCTCGGGATTGTCTTGCGGACGGTCCATATACCGCTCGCCATACATTATCTCGTAGTTGCTCCAGTCGATGACCGGACCGCCTGCCACGCCCACCTTAAACACATCAGGATGGGTGAGCATAAGGTTGGTTGTCATAAAGCCGCCGTAGCTCCATCCGTGCACTCCGAGGCGATTCATATCCACATAAGGGAGCGAGCGAAGGAAGTCCACTCCCTTCATCTGGTCTGCCATCTCGCACTCACCGAGGCGGCGGTGGATAACGCTCTCGAACTCGAAGCCGCGCCCTGCCGACCCGCGTCCGTCGACCGTCAGCATGACGTAGCCGCGCTGTGCCATGTAGATGTCCCAGCCGCGCGTGCCGTTCATGAAGTCGCCGGTGACAAGCTGTGCGTGCGGCCCGCCGTAGACATACACGATGGCAGGATATTTCCTGCTCTCGTCCAACCCTACCGGCTTGATGAGACGGTAGTACAGGTCCGTCACCCCGTCGGCAGCCTTGATGGTGCCCACCTCTATCTCCGGCATGGCATATCCTTCATACGGGTTCTTTGCCGCAAGAAGGGTCTCCACCGTCTTGCCGCTTCTTGCTCCGACGATGTCTATCTTCCTCGGGACGTTGGGAGCGGAATAGCTGTCGATAACGTATTTCCCGTCGGGAGAAGGCAGGAGGTAATGCACGCCCTGCTCTCCGCATTCGGGCGAGATGAGATACGTCTCGCCTTTTGCGATGTCAAGCCGCCGGCCGTTAACCGACAGCGGCGATGCCGTGGCGGAAGAATTGCGCGGCTCGGTGGAGGTGATAAACAGGCTCTCTCCCTTGGCATCGAAGCCCCACACTGCCGTCACTATCCATTCGCCCTTGGTCAGCTGCCGCAGCATGTTGCCGCGGGTGTCGTAGAGGTACAAGTGATTGTATCCGTCGCGCCGGCTCTGCCAGATGAACTTCTCCGGATCGTTCGGAAGGAAGAGCACAGGGTGTTGCGGCTCGACGTAGCGGCTGTTCGTCTCGGTGAACAGGTCGGCTTCCTTCTCGCCGGTGAGGGCAGAGTAGCGCACGAGATGCATCTCGTTCTGCTCGCGGTTAAGCTCGGCGATGTATATGCTCTTTTCGTCGGGGCTCCAGGCAATGTTCGTGAGGTATTTCTCCTTGGGCAGTCCCGTCTTCAGCCAGATGGTCTCTTTGCTTGATAGGTTGTAGACGCCGACAGTCACCTCGTGGCTCTTCATTCCTGCCATGGGATATTTCTGAGGCTCCACCTTGGCGCAGCGTGCGTCGATATTCACAATCGGGTAGTCGGTCACCATGCTTTCGTCCATGCGGTAGAAGGCGAGGGCAGAACCTTTGGGCGACCAGAACAACCCCTTCTCTATCCCGAACTCACGTTGGTGTACAGCTTGTCCGCACACAATGCCTTCTTCCGTCTCGTGCGTGACAACTGTGGTCTGCTTGTCGGGCGAGAGTATTTTGATGTTGTTGCCTTCGGTGAATGCCAGGTAGCTGTTCCCCGGACAGAACTCATAGTTCTCGTATGCCTTGTCGAGGGGGTAATCGGCTGTCACCTTCTTCTCATCCATGTCGAAGTGGATGCGGTGTTGCTTGTTTGTGAAAGCCAGTGTGGCTTTTCCCTTGTAGGGCACGGAGAACGATGGCATGCGGGCAACGGAATCCAGTCCGGCAGCCCTGAGTGCTTGGTTAAGCTCGGCGCGGCTGAGGCGTACTTCCCGCTTTTGCTTCGGGAGGGCACCCACAACGCTGTTTTTCTCCACATATATATACATGTCGCCTGCCCATCTTAATCCCGACAGATATTCGGGAACAAAACGGCCGTAGGTCTTTCCTCCCGGAATCAAGTCGTGCAAGGTGAACTGTTTGTCCTGAGATGTCATTGTCAAAGGGGTAAATAAAGCGAGGACACACACAACCAAGAAGGTCTTAATCCTTGAATCCATTATTGTTCTTTTTAAACGTTTTCTT
>CAVIFD010000042.1:0-3721 GCA_963641545.1 bacterium
GTCTTCATGCAAATTGCATGGACAAATATTGCACGCGCAAAGTCTTCATGCAAATTGCATGGACGAATATTGCAGACGCAAAGCCTTCATGCAGATTACATGGACAAATTTTGCGCAAACAATTCCTTCATGCATATTACATGAACAAATATTGCGCTGACAATGCCTTCCCGTCATGACAATTTGCTTAATCTGTGTGGATAGGCTACTTTTGCCTTCAGAAATAATCAAACAAAAAGAGAAATGAAAAAGATTTTATTGAGTATTCTCACGGTCTTGGCGTTTACCGGCTGCGGGTCGACGAATAAGTCGGATGAGCCTTTGAAGGTGTTGACATTTAATATCCGTATGGACACGAACGCGGACGGCGACAACCGGTGGAGCAACAGGAAAGATTTGGCAGCGAACCTGATTAAGTTTCACGACATAGATATCGTGGGGGCGCAGGAAGTGTTGAACCATCAGCTTACGGATCTCCTTGCCCGTTTGCCGGAATATGATTACATCGGCGTGGGGCGCGAAGACGGCAAGACGAAAGGCGAATATGCGGCTGTGTTCTACAAGAAAGACCGTTTTGAGATAGAAGACTCCGGCAATTTCTGGCTGGCAGAAGATAAGAACGCAGTGGGCAAAAAAGGTTGGGATGCCGCCTGCGAGCGCGTTGCCACCTGGGGCGTATTCAAAGACAAGCTGTCGGGCAAGAAGTTCTTCTTCCTCAATACCCACCTGGATCATGTCGGCAAGGTTGCCCGTCACGAGGGTGCCTCGCTGGTGCTGGAAGAGGCTGCACAGCTTTCGAAAGGGCTGCCCGTTATCGTGACAGGCGATTTCAATGCCGTGCCGACAGACGAGCCGATCAAGGTGCTTACAAATGCCGATGACCCGCGTCACGTCACCCATTCTCGCGACATGGCAGATTTGAAATACGGTCCCGAATGGACGTATCACAACTACGGGCAGATCTCCGTGGAAGAGCGCGGCTGGATTGACTATATATTCGTAAAGGGCAATATCACGGTCCGCAGCAACGGCGTGCTGACCGACACCGAAGGCTGTCTGTATCCGTCGGACCACTGTCCGGTGATGGCTACGTTGATAATCAAATAGGAGAGGAGACAGAAAAGATGGAAAACGAAAAGAATAAGCAGGGCGAGATACAGGTGGAGCTGTCGAAAGAAGTGGCACAAGGCACGTATGCCAACCTGGCAATCATTGCACATTCGTCGTCGGAGTTCATTCTCGACTTTATCCGCGTTGTCCCCGGTGCTCCGAAAGCAGAGGTGAAGAGCCGCATTATCCTGACACCCGACAATGCCAAGCGTCTGTTCTTTGCCCTGCAAGACAACCTGAAGAAATACGAAGAACAGCAGAACGGCGGCGGAGGCAAGACTGCCAAGTTCGAAGACTTCCTGCCCCCGATGGGCGGCGTGCAGGGAGAAGCCTGAAGCATAAGGAAAACATAAGGAAAACAAAAGGGGGAACATCCTAACGGACATTCCCCCCCTTTCGTTTTTTACTTATGGGCGATTACGATTCCATTCTTTTGTTGATGAATATATGGCTGATATAGCCAAGAATGATAATTCCGAGACCGGAAAGAAGGATTGTATTTGTCATACTACCCGTAAGAGCCGGCACAACAAGAATTACCACTCCAATCAAAAGAACGATTACCCCGAGATTTTTAATTAATTCGCTCATGATTATAGACGTTTTTATTGTTATTCGATTTCTCCCGCAAATGAAGTAATAATAACTCGGCTGCAAAAATATTTTAGAACAAAAATGACGACCCCGACTGATTTAGCGTCTACATTTGTGGCATCAATATAGCTGCATATTATGCTACGGATACTCTACAAGGTTTATTTATGGCTGTTTTGCGTGCCGGTGTTTGTGGTGCTTACGATAGTGACGGCAGTGGTTGTCGTCATCGGATGTATGCTGGGAGGAGAGCGGGTGTTTGCCTATTACCCGGGGATGGTATGGTCGCGGTTGGCTTGCTATATGGCTCTCTGTCCGGTGACGGTGAAGGGGCGCGAGAATATCCGGCGAGGGCAATCGTACGTATTTGTGGCAAACCATCAAGGGGCGTTCGACATATTCCTTATATACGGTTTCCTGGGCGTTCCCGTTAAATGGGTCATGAAAGCCGGCATAGGGAAGATACCTTTCGTCGGGGCAGCATGTAGGGCTGCGGGGTTTGTCTTTGTCGACAGTTCCACGCCCAAAGCCGCAGCCCGTAGCGTGAGGGATGCAGAGCGTTGTCTGCGTGGCGGTGCTTCGATAGCTGTGTTTCCCGAAGGCTCTCGCACATATACCGGCAAGATGATACGCTTCAAGAAAGGTGCCTGTCAGATGGCTCTCGACCGGCGTCTGCCCATCCTGCCCATCACGCTGAACGGACCTTTCGATGTTCTCCCCATCGGCTCGCTCAATATCCGTCGTCACAGGATGGAAATGATTATCCATCTGGCAATCCCTACCGCCGATATGGAGCCGACGCACAAAGGCATGCAGCAGTTTGCCGACCATGCGCAGGAGGTTATCGCCTCCGCCCTGTGGGATAAGTACAAGTGACGATTTTTATTCCCGGGCTTTTAATAGTCCGGTCTTGGTCACACTCAAGCTGAAACCTACGCCACTTCCTACCATCGTGCCGGTATCTGCGGCAACGGAGCCGGTAAACAGCCACCCCCCGAGCCGAGGATGTGTGTAGTTGATGTCTATCAGAGATGACGTGCCCTGCTTCTTGTTTAGGAACGGGAAGTAGGACGTTCCTAAGCCGTTCATCACGGTAAACAGCGCGCGATAGGAGAGGTGTGTGTTGACCCTGCCTTCCGCACCGATGTGCCAGCTTTTTATTCGGTTGTTCTTGAAGCCGAACTTGCCGCCTTCGTTGTATTCGGGAGAAATGATCAGTGGAGAGCCGATTCCTCGGTTGAAGTAGGAGAGTCCGGTAGTGTATTCCTTGTTATTATAGTAATCGTCGTCTCCGCCTCCGCGTGAGCCTTTCCATTTGTTGTGATCAAAAGCAACGTAATGTATGGGTCCGCTTTGGTTCATCGTAACCAAATATTCTCCGACGATCTTGCTTATCCACGGAACGTGCGGCAGCTCTATCTGCACGCCCCACAGCCCGTCGGCTTTGTTGGCAAACTCAATGCCCGACTGGTCGTTGAAGTAGTGCTGGTAGTAGAATTGTCCGCTCCGGTCATTCGCCTCGTAGCGTAGCCGGAAGTCGAAGGCGCCGAAATGACTGCCCAACACATTCAGTCGATCTGCCAAAGACGCATCCTCGCCGCCGGCTTTCCCGAGGATGACGCGTATCATGTCTTTGAACGACTGCGGCTGCTTGCCGATCTTCTGACTGGTGGATGTCCCTCCCCACTGGGCGAAATGCTGTGCCCCTATCGCAAGGGACAAGGGAAAGCCTCCGTTTGTATCCTTTACGCGGAGGAAAAGAGACTTGTGATGCCACAACACGTGTTTTACATATTGTTGGTTTGCGCCTGCCCAATCCTCCAGGTAGTCGGTGTCGAACGATTTGCCCAAGGCAAAATCTCCTTTCGCCTGCAACCAACCTTTTGTCAGGGGTATGACAGCAAACTCCGGTAGTCCCAGGTTTATCTCCGGAACGGGGCGTGCGTTGGCAGACTGCACCATATCTCCGGAGCTGAGCCTTCTGTCCCGAAGAGAATTGTACCGCTCCTTGCTGCCG
>CAVIFD010000042.1:3847-9061 GCA_963641545.1 bacterium
TGAATGAATACATTGTGATGGCGTGGGGCAACGGCTGCGACATCCAACGCTGCACTCCAACGAAAGCCCTTCCCCAACCGCCGACTATGGAATACGCCTGCTTCCACAACTCCGTTGCCGGCATCCAAAGGGACAACCCCGTATCGGTTGCTCACCATCCAAAACGGCGTGTGCTCGCCGGTGGCAACGGATGCGAACAAACTCACTTTGTAGGTCGTGGAGTCTTGCGCAGGGTTCGTTTGAGCGTAGCCGTGTGCCGAGACGCAGAGCGCGGCAATCCATGCCGATATGTTGCGTGAAAATCTCATCCCAATCAATTTTTTTTGCGGAGGGCAAAGGTAATGATATTTATAGGAAGCCGTTTTCCGCCATCCGGCTGAAGATTGCTTGATATGCCCTGTCTCGAGCAGGTCTTGGGGAAAGAATCAAGTCGTGTATGCCGCCCTCGATGGTGTCGCGCGTGACGAAGTCGCCAAGTCGGAGCGCGTACTTCTGTATGTCATGCACGTCGAGCACTATGTCCGACGACAAGTATTCGTCTTTCCACTCTTCAGTTTCCGGACAGGACTTGTCCGACGACATTACCAAAATCGGGCAATTCAGCTTTAACCCTTTCCTCACCCTTCTTTGTCCCGTCTGTATGGCTGTTATCCACCCCGCTTTTTTAGGATGTCCGCCGGTCATTTTCCACCGCGTGTCGTATTCCCATTCTCCTTTCGCTTCTTTCAGCAGGCTGTACGCATAAGAGGCAACGCCGCCGCTCTGCACGGTGAGGTTCGGAAACAGCTTCCCGATGAAAGCGACCGCAGGGATTACAATCTTCTCCATGAACCAACCGAAGTTCCAATCAAGGAAGGGGCTGTTCAGTATCAGTCCGTCGACAGGCAGTGCGCCCGCCTTGCTTTCAAGATATAGCGGCGTGATAAGTCCGCCCGTCGAATGAGCCATCAGCAGCACTCTTTCGTTTCCTTCCGAGCGTATGACAGCCAACGCCGTGTCGATATCAGCGAAATATTCCGTGAGACTCTTTGAGAAGAACGGGTTCTGATGCGGGAGTATTGAGCGTCCGTATTTCCGCAGGTCCAATGCGTAGAAGTTATAGCCATGTGCATTCACGCTATCGCCCAATTGCTTTTGAAAGAAATAGTCGTTGTACCCGTGGATATACAATATGGCTTGTTTTACATCCTTTAGCTGCGGCTTTTTTACAAGTGTGCATACCACCTCTCCCTCATAATCGTCAGGCATCCGAAATGTCTGCTTCAAGTATCCGTCGCCCAAAACGTCCGGCGAGTATTGGGCATAAGTCCCTGCGGTCAGCAGTGTAAGAAGTGCGGCGAAAAATATCTTACGTCTCATAATGGTGTCTTTTTATTGTTTGGCGTGCAAATGTAGGTAAACTGTCGGGTTGCCCTAAACTTTTGTTACGACCTCCAATCAGTCTGCACGGGCGATGAAACTTTTGTTGAAACCTCCATGCAGTCTGCATGAGACAAGAAAAGCATCATGGCAACAATGCGCTACCATTGTTTGTTTGAAAAAACTTCCTACCTTTGCCCCCGCAAAAAAATAAAGTACTAACAAATATAAAACAGCGTTTTATGAACAATTACGAAACCGTTTTCATTTTGACTCCCGTTTTGTCTGATGCACAGATGAAGGAAGCGGTAGAGAAATTCACGGGCATCCTGAAGGAACAGGGCGCTGAGATCGTGAACGAGGAGAATTGGGGATTGCGCAAGTTGGCGTATCCTATCGACAAGAAAACAACAGGTTTTTACCAGTTGGTTGAGTTTAAGGCGAAGCCGGAAACCATCGCTACGTTGGAGGTTAACTTCCGTCGTGATGAGCGGGTTATCCGTTTCTTGACTTTCCGTCAAGACAAGTATGCTGCGGAATATGCCGCTAAGAGAAGAAATCTGAAATCAACAAAAGAAGCAGGAAAGGAGAATTAATCATGGCAACAACTCAATCAGAAGTTAGGTATTTGACTCCGCCCACAGTGGACGTTAAGAAGAAGAAATATTGCCGTTTCAAAAAGAACGGTATCAAATATATCGATTACAAAGACCCGGAGTTCTTGAAGAAGTTCTTGAACGAGCAGGGTAAGATCCTTCCGCGTCGTATCACGGGTACTTCCTTGAAGTTCCAGCGTCGCGTGGCTCAGGCTGTAAAAAGAGCGCGTCACCTGGCGTTGCTTCCTTACGTAACCGATTTGATGAAATAATTAAAGAAGAGAGGAGACAGAATATGCAAGTTATTTTGAAAGAAGACGTAATCAACTTAGGTTACAAAGACGATGTCGTAACGGTGAAAGACGGTTACGGACGTAACTTTCTAATCCCTCAGGGTAAGGCAGTGATCGCTTCCGAGTCTGCCAGGAAAGTGTTGGCTGAAAACTTGAAACAGCGTGCTCATAAGTTGGCTAAGATTAAGGAAGATGCTGAAGCATTGGCTGCCAAGCTGAAGGATGTTTCGCTGACGATAGGTGCGAAGACAAGCTCCACAGGTACAATCTTCGGTTCTGTTACGAACATTCAGGTGGCTGAGGCTTTGGAAAAGGCAGGCTACAGCATCGATCGTAAAATCATCTACATCAAAGATGCCGTTAAGGAAGTTGGAAGCTACAAGGCAGTTGTCAAGCTGCATAAGGAAGTTTCTGTTGAAGTTCCTTTCGAAGTCGTTTCCGAGTAAGTTCGATTTACGACATAAAACAAAAGAAGGCAATCCTTTGGGGTTGCCTTTTTTGTATGCGAACGCTCGGTATGAGCAATGTCCTCCTATCCGATTTCTACGGAATGGATTTGCGGTATTCCTGCGGGGTTTGTCCTGTGAGGCGTTTGAAATATTTGCAGAAGAAGCCGGGGTTGGGGAAGTGGAGTGCTTCCGCGATCTCGGCTATTTGTTTGTCGCTATGGCGAAGCATCACCTTGGCTTTGGTGACGAGAGCCTTGTCTATCCATTCCTTCGCTGTGATGCCGCCGGTCTGTCGGACGATGGTGCTGAGGTAACGTTCCGTGAGACAAATCTTGTCGGCATAGAAGGCAACGCGGTGTTGCTCTTCGTGGTGCTCGTTGACGAGGCGGATGAAGCGGTCGAACGTGTTGGAGGCAGTGTTCGACGGTGGCGTTACCTTTTGGTAGCGTGCGAAGAGGCTGTTGACATAAGCTGTGAGAGCGGTTATCATGGGGTAAGTCACAGCGTCGCCCTGCGTCGAGACAATCTCGTAGAGCATACGGAAGAGATGATCGAGCAGCGTCCCTTCTTCTTCCGTCACGGCGAGGATACCGTTTCGCTGTTTGCCGTTGAAAAGCTCGGGCAGTTTCCCTGAGTGTGCGATATTGAAGATGTCGGTGTGCACACCTATTCCCTCGATCAGAAAATCGTCGCTTATGTCTATCGGCTCCGCGATGGTGCCGGGCGTGATGAAGGCGATATGTCCTGCCGTGATGGTATATTCCTGAAGGTTGATGATGCTGTGCAGACAGCCCTGTTTGATATATCCGATGCGGTAGTCTTCAATCAGGTACGGGCTTGGCGTGTCGTGGATAAAGGGTTGGAGAAACCTGTTCATGTTGATGACCACACCAAGACCTTCTTTGAAAAACGATTTGGCAGGGAGCGTGTTGTCTTTGCTCAGTGTGTCGAAAATGTTTTGCAGTGTCAAGAGCCGGGGCTGTTTCATGATTGATTGTACGCTTCGTTTGAATTGCGGACGTAAAGGTAACGATTGTTCGGATGTCGATACTTTCCCATGTGAGAAATCGGACAAAAGGAACATTTGTTGCTTGGTTTGGGTAACTACGCGCCGGAAAGGCGCGCATACCTTTGCCGCCCGTAGACGAAACATATATTTCATTACTTATGAACAGAAGAATCCTATTCCAGGCAGTGCTGGCAATCATCGTGCAGACCTCTTTTGCCGAGGGTTTGACCTTGCAGCAATGCCGCGAGATGGCGCAGGCGAACTATCCCGCCATCCGTCGCTACGGCATGATAGAGCAGAGCCGTGAGTTCACTGTGGATAATGCGGCGAAGGGGTGGCTGCCGAGGGTGAGCGCGTCGGCAGGAGCGTATGCCTTTACCGACATACTGAAGGCGAACGCCCGGATGCGGCAGATGGGTGTGGAGATGGAGAATTATGTGGCAAACGCTTCGGTCACTGTTTCGCAAAGTGTGTACGACGGCGGGCAGATTGCCGCACAGAGGCGTGTGGCTTCGGCTCAGGGCGGAGTGGAGAAAAGCCGGCTCGACGTGACGATGTATGCCGTTACGGAGCGTGTCGACGATCTTTTCTTCGGTATCCTCGTGCTCGACGAGCAGATGGCGCAGAACGAACTGCTGCGCGAAGACCTTACCACGAGCGAGGCGACTGTGCGGAGCATGATGCGTGGCGGCGTTGCCTCCGAGACGGATCTCGACGCCATTCTTGTGGAGAAGCTCAAGGCAGACAGGCAACGTGAGGCTCTTATGTCTTCGCGCAAGGCATACCGAAGGATGCTCGGGGTGTTCGTGGGGAAGGATCTGCCGGAAGGTTGGAAGCCGGAGAAGCCTGCCGAGACACTTGCCGGCAAGGAGTGGGGCGTGAACCGTCCGGAGATGAGGTATTACGCCTCGCAGAGCCTTCTGCTTGATGCTCGGCGCAAGCAGCTCGATGCGCGGCTTCGCCCGACGGTCTCGCTTTTCGGTATGGGGATGATACATTCCTCGGTGAGCAATGTTCTGAACAGTGGCGTGATTGTCGGGGGCGTGTCGGTGTCGTGGAACATCGGTGCGCTCTATACAAGGAGGAATGACATACGGTTGATAGATGTAGAGCGGGCGATGAACGACAATCAGCAGGAGACGTTTCTTTTCAACAACCGCCTGCAAAACGAGGAGGCGGAGGGCACTGTCGAGTCGCTGCGCCGCCGGATTGCGCAAGACGAGGAGATTGTGCGACTTCGCGAGAATATCCGACGGGCGGGCGAGCGCAAGGTGCAGCTCGGCACGGAGAGCGTGAGCACTCTGGTGCGCGACATCAACGCCGTGAGCCTGGCGAGGGCTGAGAAGGCGTTGCACGAGATTGAACTTTTGAAGGAGATATACAGGCAGAAGAATTTGAATAACGATTAGAAAAACGGATATGAAGATGAACAGACAATATGTATTCGGTTGGATGCCGGTGGCTCTCTGCCTTGCATCCTGCGGCGGGAATGACGCGGAGTATGACGC
>CAVIFD010000043.1:0-9052 GCA_963641545.1 bacterium
CTTCGAGTCGCTCTACGCGCTCGACCTGCCATACCTCAACAGCGACATAAAGAAGTTACTTGTGGGCGAGGAGATAGAAGTGCCCAGCTTCAACTTCGAAACGGGAACACGTATATATAAAGGAAAGAAGCTGAAGATGTACGAGAACTCGGTGTTGGTAATGGAAGGCATTCATGCACTGAACCCGGAACTGACTGCGATGATTGACGACTCTCGCAAGTTCAGGGTGTATGTCTCTGTGCTTACCTCCATTTTGCTCGACGACCACAACCGCATACCGACAACCGACAACCGTATGCTTCGGCGCATTGTTCGCGACTATCGTTTCCGCGGCTGCTCAGCCAGAGACACCATTGCCCGTTGGCCGAGTGTGCGTAGGGGTGAGGACAAATGGATTTTCCCTTACCAGGAGAATGCCGACGCGATGTTCAACAGTGCCATGATTTACGAGCTGGCAGCCTTGCGCAAGTTTGCCGAGCCTATATTGGCGGAGGTGCGTGAAGATGCCGAGGAAAACGCAGAGGCATATCGCCTGCTGAGGTTCCTCCGTTATTTCAACCATATCCACGATACCGACCTGCCGGGCTCATCCTTGTTGCGTGAGTTCCTTGGCGGAGGGGTGTTCCATTATTGAGAGAGAGACCGGCGGGAGAGCATCCTGCGAAGATGTTCGGCGAGTTCATGGGCATCGGCTTTGCCCGGGATGAACTCGCCGATTCTTGTACGTGTCGTGCGGCAGAACACCACGAGAGAGAACACAAGCATGGCGCAGAAAGCGATGCTTGAGCCGGCGGCTGCTCCCGTCACGCCATAGAGGGGAATCAGCACGAAGCCTGCCATAGAGAGTGTGCAAAGTCCCACGATGGAGCTGCCGGCGCTGTAGCGTATCTTCCCGCTGCCGATGAAGTAATGACTGAGCACGCTGTTGCATCCCAAGGCAACGATGCCGACAGCAAGGGCAACGATGACGCTGCGCATGCCCGTGAACTCCGGACTGAAGAGATACTCCGTGAAGACCCATTCCGGAATGCAGAGGATGCAGAGTATGGCTGCCGTGAGGGCGCAGAAGGTGAGCTTGAAGAGCCCGAGGGTTGTAAGTCTTTGTTTCTCGGTATCGGTTGTCTGCGCCACACTGCTGTATTCGATAAAGCTGACACTGCGGCTGATGTGCCATACGCTTTCCGATATCTTTGTTCCGGCGTCGAGCAGACCTACACTACCCAGCCCCGCGAAACGTTGGATAAGGAAATAGTTCATGCGGGTGGTGAGCACCTCGGCAATATTGTCGGTGCCGCCCCAAAGACCGTATGCAAACATCTCCCTCAGGATGCCGGGCAATGGTTTACGTCTTTCCTCATGCTCTTTCTCTCTGAACAAAGGGACGAGAAGAATCAGACTGCCAAAGAGGGCTATGCCATAGGTGATATGCAAGGCATAGACATACGACGAGATGTTTTGCCTTCCTGCAACATAATAGAAATAGAGAAGCACGAAGAACAACCCGCCGCTTTGCAGCATATAGGTGATGTTGAATCCACGGATGCGGTCTTTCCCAAGAAGCAGACGGGCGTTGACGGTGATGAATGAAGAGGTGAGCGACAGAAGATAGACATCCCATAGATATGTCACGGGGAACAATCCGAAGAGCAACATTGCGGCGCAAGCCAGTGCGCTGCCGATGAACGGCCAAAGGTAGGCGGGCAGCAATACGGTGTGCAGCGAATAGCGGTTCATGAAGTAGACAAGCGTATTGCCCGATAGCACACCGTTGAACACGGCGGCGATGTTGATTGCCGCAAGCAGGATACCTGCCATCCCGACTCCCTCCACGCCCAGTGCCTTTGCGTTGATGAATATGAGCATCAGGTTCAGCAGGGCTATCATATAGCGCGTCCCGATTGTTCCCAGTATCTTCTTAAGCATATCGGTTTAGATTTCCAGTCCGTCGAGCAGCCGTACATACATGTCGATGGCCTCTCTTATCTCAGGCAGTTCGATGTATTCGTCCGCCGTATGCGAGCGGGCGGAGTTGCCCGGACCAATCTTTACTGAGGGGAACGGCATCAGTGCCTGGTCGCTGAGAGTAGGTGAGCCGAACGGTTCTTTGCCCATAATCACGGCGCGTTGCACAAAGGGATGCATCACATCGGTATGCGAGGAGTTGAGGCGCAGGCTGCGGGGTTTCACTTCGCAGTCCACCTGCTCGCGTATCAAACCGAGCAACCTCTCGTTTGAGTAGAACTCATTGGTGCGGACATCTACGGTAAACTCGCAGCGGTCGGGGATGACGTTGTGCTGTGTGCCGGCATGGATAATGGTGACGCTCATCTTCACAGGTCCGAGGAGTTCGCTCTCTTGGGGAAACTTATAGGTGGTGAACCACGAGATGTCTTTCATTGCCCGTGTTATGGCATTGATGCCTTCGCTGCGGGCTGCATGCCCTGCGCGGCCGGTGGCAGTGCAGTCGAGCACCATCAGTCCCTTCTCGGCAATGGCGGGCCGCATGCCGGTAGGCTCGCCCACAACGGCAAAGGCGATGGGCGGAAGGTTCGGGAGGACACTCTCGATGCCATTCTTGCCCGACACCTCCTCTTCTGCCGAGACAAGGAATATGAGGTTGTAGGCTTGCGGCTTGTCGGCAAGTCGGGTGAAGGCGGCATAGAGGGATACAACGCTTGCTCCGGCATCATTGCTGCCCAGACCATACAACCGGTCGTCTTCCGTCTCCTCTGCATGAAAGGGGTCTTTTGTCCAGCCGAGGGCGGGACGTACGGTGTCGATGTGTGAGTTGAGCAGCAGCGTGGGCTTCCCCTCATCAAATTCCGGCGCAACAATCCATAGGTTATTGCCCTTACGGTGTACAGTGTGCCCCGCATCCTGCCAGCATGTCTCGAGGAAATCGGCAACCTCCGCCTCTTCGCGGCTGAAGGATTGCCGTGCAATCATCTCCCGTAGAGTATCTATTGCTTCGTAGTAGAGTTCCATTCTGTCATTTTTTCTTTTGTGAGCGGTCGCAAAACTACGAATTTCGAAGGGTTCGCCAATATCAGGCGTTCGCCGACCCCGTTTTCCCCACAGTGACGCTGAAACACCCTCCGCCGGCGGAGACTTTTCCTGCCTCTCGCCCCGCCGTCATCCCGCGCCCTTCCCTCAAATGTCATTCCGGACCCTGATCCGCAACCCCCAAAACAGGGAGGTTCAAACCTTTTCGGCAAAAGGTTCAGACCTTTCGGGCAAAAGGTTCAGACCTCTCGAAAACAGGAGGGCTAGCCCTTTCGGGCAAAAGGGCTAACCCTTTTAGGGAAAAGGGCTAGCCCTCTCGAAAAAACAGTACCGATACTTTTGCTCAAGAGTATCGGTACTCGGTTATTGCTGTGAAAGGAGTGCGCGGACGGCGGTGCGATCTTTTTCCAGCTGATGGCGGAGCGCGTCGAGCGAGGCGAAGCGGATGTCGTCGCGAACGAAGCGGACGAAAGCGACGGAGACGGTCCGGCGGTATATGTCGCCCGAGAAATCGAGGATATGAACCTCTATCGACAGATTGCTGCCGGTCCCGAGCGTCGGGCGGCTGCCGATATACAGCATGCCGGCGTAGAGCCTGCCTTCAAGAGTGACGCGGACGGCATAGACGCCGACGCGGGGGATGACCTTCGCAGGGTTGTCGACGCGGATGTTTGCCGTCGGGAAGCCAAGGGTGCGCCCCACGCGGTTGCCGCCTACGACCGTTCCCCGCAGGGTGTAGGGGTAAGCCAGGAAATGCGCCGCCTCTTCCACCTCTCCGGCAGAGAGCATGCGGCGTATCTTCGACGAGCTGACAGCCGTGCCCCCTTCGTTGTAGGGCGATGCCTTCAGCACCTCCATGCCGCATGCCGCGCCATAGGCGGCATACTGCTCGAAGCCGTCCGTGCGGTTGTGCCCGAAGCGGTGGTCGTAGCCTATGAGAAGTGCGGCGACGTGCAGCCTTGCGGCAAGCACCGTGGTGATGAACTCCTCGGCAGAGAGACGCGAGAGCTCTATTGTAAAATCAATGACGATGCAATAGTCCACGCCGGTCGCCTCGAGACGCTCCATCTTCTCGTCAAACGTATTGAGTAGTCCGGGCTGATAGTCGTCGCCCAGCACGGCGCGGGGATGCTTCGAGAAGGTGATGACAGCCGAGGGGAGGTTTCTCTCGCGAGCTGCATTCTTCAGCTCGTCGATAAGGAAACGATGCCCGAGATGTACGCCGTCGAAGAAGCCGATGGTGGCAACCAACCGTTTCTCCCGCAACAGCTCCGTATCTCTTACGACAATCATTTCCTTTCAGCCTGTTCTTAATGGACGGGCAAAAATACTCAAATAAATCGTACTTTTGAGCTGCTTTTAACAACACACAAACTCACCGTACATCGTTATGAAGAAAGTATTATGCCTTTTGGCGTGTCATTTGATTGCCGCGTCCTTCGTGTTTGCCTCCGACGTGCAGACAGAGAAGAGAACCGTTGTTTTCACTCCCGCAGCGGGAGAAAAAGTGCGTCTCCTTATGCCCGGCGAGGGTGTCACGGCGCATGTGTCGCTCGCGGAGCAGCCGGAGCGCGTCCGCAGGATGCTGCGCGTGGTCGGCGGGGTTCAGATGCCGGCACCTTTCTCCTCGCGGGGCGAGGAGATGTTTCGCCGCGCCGAGTATCTTATCGACGACAATCTCGACTCCATTCACGTGAAGCGCGACAAGTATTCGCTCTACTTCAAAGGCGAGGACGATGAGTTCGAACGTCATGCCTACTACCGCATCTCCGCCGGTCTGCTAAAGCCCGGAAATCTTACGGTGACCTTGCCGGTAGTGCGCCGCAAGGACCTCAGCGTGTCGCCGGGTGGTGACTTCGGGGTGGAGATAGAACTCTTCTACAATAAGCCCGGCCGCCATAAAGATGACATCTACGACACTCCGGACTCGCTGCTCTACCTCCCCGTGCCCGAAGGCTCGGGTAAGTTTGGTGACGTTTCAGAGACTTTCACCTTGCCAGAGGGTATTGCCTGTGCCTTCCTTCGTGTTGGCGGTACGCATTTCAAAGGCGAGTGCTGGGTGGAGGCTCCGCGACTGACGCAAAACAAGAAGGCTGTTTGCTCCATCCCCTTCCTCAAACATGAGGCGAGGACCAATGACTATAACTATTGGGTCGGCTGCAACCTCTCCACCCGCAGCTGGCCGCGATGGAGGGTAGACTTTGCCGGTACAACAGTCTTTGAGGGAAACCTCTTCGACCGCGCCTCCATGGTGGCGGACTTCTATATTCCCCTGCCCGAGACTGTCTGCGGGGAAGGTGATTTGACACTTACATTATTAAAGGAAGACAACCGGGCTGCGTTCCCCTACGAACTGCGCTCGATGGAGATTCTGGAAGAAAACGCACGCGACTTCGAGATTGTCTCCGTCCCCAAATATGTATCTGTCGGTACGGCTTTCGGTGTGCTCGTGGAGACAAACCGTCCGAACGTTCGTCTGAAGGTGGAATCGACATCTGCCGTCAGCCCCTCGTCTGAGGAGGTGGAATTCAAGGAGACGGGACTGCATGTGGTGGAGTTCCGTGCCGGAAGCCATGCCACCAAGGTCCCGATGACATTCAGCGATGGCTCTCGCAAGGCATCAGCCGTGATACGTCAGATTGTAGAGAAAGCACCCGACGAAGTGTATATCTCGTCGGGCGATGAGATATATATCCCGAAGGATATAGCCATGTACGACTACTTCTTCAAATGGTACGTCTCGCACCGCATCGGAAACTGGTATCAGTTCCGTCCCTCCTACCAATGGTGCGGCACCCGCGTGGCACATCCCGAGATGATACGCCGCTACACCACCCTTCTCACCGCCCTGCAGATGCCCTACGCCTGGCAGGTGGAAGGACGCACATTGGCAGGGAAGCGCATCAACCCCGATCTCGCGACGCTGGCATCGCCTATGTTTCGCGGCAAGCAGGCGCACGAGAACGACGGCGGCTACTACTATTGGCAGCATTTCCTCTATCAAGGCGTGTTCTCCGACATGGCAGCACGCAACCGTCCCTACGGCGGAATCTTCGCCAAGCACCGCCCGATATATACCGACCATGGTGTGTTTATCCACTATGATACGCAGGGCGTGAAGGATATGGCTGACGGCGCACGCCGCTTAGTCGAGAACTTCCGCTATTCCAAAGGCGAGAGCACCCGCCACACGGGACCGTCCACAATGTTCCGCTACCTCTATCAGGCGGGCTACGACTGGTTAGGTGCCGAGCAGATGTATGGTCCGGAAGAGACTATCCTCTCTTCGCTTCGCGGCGCGTCGCGTGCCTACAGCAAACCCTTCTACGGCTCGCTGCACGCCATGCAGTGGGGCTCCGGACCGTTCACCGACCCGAAGCACTCACTCCGCCTTTATATGTCGCTTGCCGTTGCCTATATGCACGGCTCGAGCCACATGAACACCGAAGAAGCTCTGTGGACTGACGAATATGTCAACGACCGCTACTCCACATCCGGAAAGGAGCATCTTGATGCGCAACATCGCATTTTCGACTTCATAGAAACGCATACCCGCCGTGGCGAGCTGCACAGCAACATTGCCATCCTGCAGGGAAGAAACGATGCCTGGAAATCGTTTGGGCGTGGCAGCCTGTGGTCACAGAAAGGCGAGAAGTGGGCATTCAACAAGGCAACGGAGAGCTTCGATTTGCTGAAGGTGTTCTATCCGGGCAACAATATCAACGCCTGCGGACCGGAAGGATGGTTCACTGCCACACCTTATGGTACGGTCGACATTCTCCCCATCGAAGCGCCTCAGGATGTGATGAACAAATACAAGGCAATTGCCTTCCTCGGGTGGAACAGTTTTGATGCAGACGATTTCCTTCGTCTCCGCAACTACGTGTTTGGTGGGGGTACGCTCATCCTTTCGGCTGCGCACCTCAATGCAGAGCTTCAGCCCGACCAACCTACGCAGTTCCCCGCTGGCGATGCCATTCTTCGCGAGATGTTGGGCGAGGGCTATCGTTTGCTGACCCGGAAGACCGAGATACCTTTTGGCTTGGGTAAGATTATCTATTTCCCTGAGGCTTCTTATCCGGCAGAGACATCCCTGAGGAGTCAGTATGAGGAAACGTTGCGCAGCGTGGCAACGGCAGCTACAGACCGAGAACGTGCGAAAGGTTGGATTGAGTCCTCTCCTTCGATAGGTTTTACGGTATGGGACGAAGCAGACCGCCGCACGATATATCTTCTGAATACCGACTGGAAAAGCGAAGACGAGAGCCACAAGGCCACCTTCGTTTGTGGCGACAAGCGGTTCCCCATTGACGTGCGCCGCAACCATATCGAGACAATCCACTTTGCCGAGGGTCTGGCTGTTGTGCCCGAAAGCAATACTACCGACATCTTAAGCATCACGAAGGTGGATGCAGGTTGGCAGCTTACCGTGCAGAATACCGAGAAGGACACGATACGCTGTTTCTCTGCTGCGACAGGAGACGTTAGGACCGTTATGCTTGATACGCCCGCCGTACACGTCGTCACTGTCGACACGGAAAATTCCGTACTTTTGCCCACCCGAAAATGAACAGACTGACGCAATGAAATATCTCATAAAAAGCCCTGCCGACATCATCAGGGCTTCTGTTATGCTTCCTGCATCGAAGAGTATCAGCAACCGTGCGCTAATATTGAATGCCATAAGCCGTAGCCCGTATGAGATACAGAACCTCTCCGACTGCGACGATACAAAGGTGATGCTTCGGGCGCTGAGCTCCGGCGGCTGCGATTTCGACATAAAGGCAGCCGGCACGGCAATGCGTTTCCTTACGGCTTATCTTTCCAATAGGGTTGGCGAATGGACTATCACAGGGACGGAACGTATGCAGAATCGTCCCATCGGGCTTTTGGTGGATGCCTTGAGCAAGCTGGGTGCACATATCGAGTATACCAAGAAAGAAGGTTTCCCCCCTCTGCGCATCTATGGCAAAGCCTTGCGGGGAGGTGAGATTTCGCTCAAGGGGAACGTCAGCTCGCAATATGTTTCCGCCCTCTTGATGACAGCGCCCATGATGGAGAAGGGCCTGACATTGCATTTGGTTGGGGAAATCATCTCCCGTCCGTATATCCTTCTGACCTTGCAGATGATGAAACTGTTCGGGGTGGAAGCCTCGTGGAGCGGACAAACCATACGGGTTCTTCCGGGAGAATATACCCCTGTGCGTTTTGCTGTAGAGTCCGATTGGAGTGCCGCTTCCTATTGGTATTCCATTATGGCATTGGCGGGGGATGCCGAGATTGAGCTGCTCGGTCTCTTCAAAGACAGCTTTCAGGGCGATGCCGAGGGAGCAAAGATATTCGCCCGCTTGGGTGTTGATACGATATTTACCGGTAGGGGAGTTCGTTTGAGACATACCGATAACGTGGTAAAGGAGCTACATTATGATTTCGTGAATGAGCCGGACTTGGCTCAGACGTTTGTTGTCTGCTGTGCGCTGCGCGGCATTCCTTTTTGCTTCACCGGGCTTCAGAGTCTGAAGATAAAGGAGACAGACCGAATAGAAGCACTGAAGACTGAACTTCGCAAACTCGGCTACGTGTTGAAAAGTATCGGAGACGACACCTTGGAGTGGAACGGCGAGAGGTGTGAACCTAAGGTAAGTCCGGTAATAGCCACCTACGAAGACCACCGCATGGCAATGGCCTTTGCTCCGGCAGCGTTGTTAAGAAGGGAAGGATTGCAGATAGCCGACCCCTGCGTGGTGACGAAGAGCTATCCCGCCTTTTGGGACGATCTTTGCATGGCGGGATTCGGAATAACGGAAATTGTCGACTGATGTGGTATATTATTATAGGAATAGTCGCACTGGGCTTTGTCGCTGCCATAGCCGGATATTTCCGCAGCAGACGTTTGCAGCGGATGCTGGAGCGTGGGGAGATAAGCGAGATCCCCGAGGCACGTGAGATTTCGGAAGAATGTTGCGGCCGGCATGAGACCTGCGAACGCGACAGTCTGCTTGCTGCCGTGAGCAAGAAGATAGAATACTACGACGACGAAGAATTGGAC
>CAVIFD010000044.1:0-8904 GCA_963641545.1 bacterium
GGTATACACTCCGTTACCCTTCTCTTTCTCGCCAAGGGCATAATAGAGTTCGCCAATGGTCAGTGCCGAGTAGTCCAACGGAACATTCTCCGGCGGAAGCACCTTCATACAGAGGTCAAGCACATTCAGCGCCTTATCCTTCTTGCCTTCTCTCGCCAAGTCTTCAGCCAACTTGCCAAGCACCACCGAACGGAAACTCTTGCACATACGCATCACGTTTTCGTCCAAATAGATTCCCGGCTTATCCACACCGCCCCACTTGAACTTGTTCATCACGTTGTCATACACCTTCTCCGTATCGATGCCCCTATTTGTCTGCCTCGGCACAATACGGTATGCCAAACCCGTCTGCTCGAAATAGCTGTCGAGGTTCACATACTGGTCCGAGCTCACCGTGACGGCATAATACATCGGGCGCTCCCAGTTGCCGGTCTGCAACATATCCAAGATTATCAGCTCCTGCTTGCCCAGCATATTCTTGCCCTTGAGGTTGATGGTCATCTCCTTCACCGGAGGATTGGATTCGGAAGCCAATCCAAGGGAAACAACCTTAGCCGAATCCACAGTGTAGACAAGTGTCTCGGACGGGATATAATCGATAGGCTGGTCGTAGCCCGGAATCTTCTTTAGCTTCGGGTCGTTGCTGCGCACAAAGTTCAGTGCCGTGCCAAGGTCAACGGGCTTGTCGGTCATCGGAACAACGTAAGCGGCATCGCGCGTGCCCTGTATGTAGTCAGCCCTATTCCACGAGATGGGCAGAGGTGCCGACTCGTAAGCCTGCTTCTTCATCTGGTCGATATACCAGTCGGTCTGCAGATAGCTGGTGTTGCATACGCGCACATCGGTACGGATGCCTTCCACCTCCTGAGCATACCACAGAGGGAACGTGTCGTTGTCGCCATTGGTGAAGATCACCGCATTCGGCTCGCACGACTCGAGGTAGTTAGCCCCGAAGTCGCGGCATACGTAACGCCCCGAGCGGTCGTGGTCGTCCCAGTTCTGCCCTGCCATCTGGATGGGGACAAACAGACACAGCACCGTGGCAATCGTCCCTGCCGCCACTGCCGGCAGCTTCCCGTATCTCTCGATCAACCGAGCAAGCGCAGCCACGCCGAACCCTATCCATATACAGAACGCATAGAACGAGCCGGCATACGCATAGTCGCGTTCACGCGGCTGGTAAGGTGTCTGGTTGAGGTAGAGCACGATGGCAATACCGGTCATGAAGAACAGGAAGAAGGTGATCCAAAAGCCTTGAATACCGCGCTTCCCCGAATATGCCTGATAGAAAATGCCGAGTATACCGAGCAGGAGCGGCAACATATAATATACGTTATGTCCTTTGTTGTTCACAATGTCCGACGGCATGTTGTCCTGCGGACCGACAAGCACCTCGTCGATAGCCTTGATGCCGGTGATCCAGTTGCCGTTCAACACCTCGCCATGCCCCTGTATGTCGTTCTGACGACCGGAGAAGTTCCACATGAAGTAACGCCAGTACATGAAGTTCAGCTGGTAGGCGAAGAAGTAACGCAGGTTCTCGGCGAAGGTCGGCTTCATCACCGTCTTGGTCTCGCCGCAACGGTTATACTTCACCGGCTTGCCCTTGAACTGCGACCACTCCTTATACGCTGCGATGTGACGGCTGTCGCTGCTGTGCATACGCGGGAAGAGCATGTTCAGCTCGTCGACATATTCATAGTCGATATCGTGGCGGGAAACGAAATAACGGTCTTTCTCACTCTTGTCTTTCTTTATCACGCGGCTCCATACGGCTTCGCCCTCCTTGCTGACAGGCGCACAGTTGCCGCCTTTGTTTTCGCGCTTCACCTCCGAGACGAAGGTCTGCCCGTAGAGCAACGGTGTCTTGCCATACTGCTCGCGGGCAAGGTATGAACGCAGCGTGAATATGTCGCTCGGCGAGTTCTGGTTCATCGGCGTGTCTGCCGTCGCACGTATCAGTGTCAGCGCATAGGAAGAGTAGCCGACAACGATCACCATCAGGCAAACCAACACGGTGTTGAGCAGCTTGATGTTTACCTTCCCACTCATGAACAGGTATGCAGTCAGTGCAGTAGTAAGTATTACCGCAAGCACATAACCCCTGCCGATGAACGGGATGCCCACCAGCACAACGGCAACGATGAATGCCACCTTCATGCGTACAGGGTTTATCTCCTTGCGCATCGTCTCCCAAATCGCCCATATCAGCACGCCTGCCAAGGCAATCACGTAGACAAAGACACCCGAGTTGTACGGCATGCCGAACACGTTTACAAACAGAAGCTCGAAGTATCCGCACACCTCAACCAGCCCCTGCACGACACCATACATCATCAGTCCGACTATCGCAAAGGATACCAGCAACGCATATATGGTGCCCTTCATCGTAGGGTTCGGGAACTTCTTGTAGTAATACACCAGCACGATTGCCGGGATACAAAGCAGGTTCAACAGGTGCACACCGATGCTAAGCCCCATCAGGTATGCAATCAGCACAATCCAACGGTCGGCATGCGGACGATCCGCCGCCTCTTCCCACTTGAGGATAAGCCAAAACACCAACGCCGTGAACAACGAAGAATAGGCATACACCTCGCCTTCGACGGCACTGAACCAAAACGTATCGCTAAAGGTATACGCCAAGGCACCCACCAAGCCGCTACCCATGATCGTGATCATCTTGCCCGTCGAAATCTTTTCACCATCCTCGACCATTATCTTGCGCGCCAAGTGTGTGATGCTCCAAAACAGGAACAGGATCGTAAGCCCGCTAAACAAAGCCGACATCGTGTTCACCATCTTAGCCACCGTCGCGGTGTCTGAGGCAAACTGCGAAAACAGGTTCGCCGTCAACATAAAGAACGGCGCTCCGGGCGGATGCCCTACTTCAAGTTTGAATGCTGAAGAAATGAACTCACCGCAATCCCAAAAGCTGGCAGTGGGTTCGATAGTCATCAAATAGACGGTGGAGGCAATCAGGAAAACGACCCACCCCAACACGTTGTTGATTAGTTTGTACTCTCTCATCTCTATACAAGGTGTGTTATAATTGTCTGTATTAAAAAGCTTACCTCTGCGGACAAACAGCCGCAAAGGTAAGTAATTGCGCTTAATACAAACGTCCCGACATCTTGTATATTGCGTCACACGGTCTTAAAAGACAACCAACCAAGTGTTCCCGTGGGCTGGAATGGTAACTTGCACGTCTACCGTATAATCGCGGTTCAGCTTATAGGAGACGGGAGCATTCTCTTTCTCTCGGATCTGTGCCACGTCGGAAATGCCGGTGTAGTAGAGCGGGAGCTTCACGGTGCGGGTTATCTCTCGGCCGGTCGGGTTGAACAGCAGGGCAAGACCTTTCTCCTTTCCTTCGGGGTCGACGTGCATAAAGCCGTCCCAGTCTCGCCCGTCGGCACGGCGAAGGTGTATCAGCTCGCTGTTAAGTATTGTGCGGTATTTCTTGTACCAATCGATCACCTCCACAACGGCAGCTTTCGTCTCCGGACTGTCGTACAGACGCGGACCGCGATAGCATGCCTGCACACCTGCTCCATAGTTCTGGATCATGTGTGCCCGATAGTCCGGGATATGCTCCTTCAGTGGTTCGAGGGTTGCCGCAGCTCCGCCGCCATGATATTGCGTGAGCGGCACAAACGTCCAGCACATACCCGGCAGACGCTCCCACAAACCATCGTATATCACCTGCCGTCCGAGCACCAGCTGGCGTTCGCGAGGAAGCGACCAGTTCACTTCTCGATAACCGATACCCACCTTCGTTCCGCCGTTAAGCATATATCCGAAGTCGGGGATATTCATGTAGATGCCTTTCTCGCACATCCACTGATACAGGGCAACAATCTGCAGGCGTTGTTTCCATTGAGAGTCTTTCAGCCCCTTATGATGGGCGTGAGTTGTCGAAGCACATACATTGCCCGGATAAGAACCGTCGTTCTCGAAGACTGTCATTCCCGTCTTCTCGAAGAAGGAGCGTATCTTACGGAAGTAGTCGTAGCCCCATTCGCTGCAAAGACAAGGCGAACTGCCGAAGATCATCCCTCCGCGTTTCCCCGTCTCCGGGTTGATGACATCCACCTCGTCGCTGATCCAGCGGCTCGACAGCAAGGAATAACCGCCCAACTCTATACCCTTCGAATTGGCATATTCGGTAAGCTCTCTGTATTTGGCTATGTTCTCCGCACTTTCATCTTCCATATTCATTCCCGAGCCGAAGCTGATGATAACCATCTCGTAGCCCGTCTCTGCACATTGGTCGATGGCTGTCTTCAGAGTCGCAGGGTCTGACGACGTGCAATGCAGGAAGATGGGGTTTTCCGTTGTCCAAGGTGCAATCTTTCGGTACATACGTTTCAGGAAAAGCCCTTTGCGATCGCGGTCGTAACTGTCGAAAGGCATGAGCCATGTACGGAAACTCTGAAACTTGCCGCCGGCAGCAATATCTTCGTCAGGTCCCATCGGGAGCTTTATCTCCAAGAGACATGGCGTGAGCATGGGATAGTTACACTGTGAGGTGTAACGCGGATCGGTGTTCCAAAACTCTGTCCTATCCGCCTCTCGCTCCGTGAAACCAAGAAACGCCCAGTCGCTTTCGACGTGGATATTAGGTCGCAGAAACTGATCGTAGCGTTTGGCTTCCACCGGCGATTCCGGCTCTGCCATAGCCAGCTGTTCCAAAGTAAACTCATCGAGCGTAATGCCCATACCGCTCCCGTTTTCTATCTCCATCCATTTACTGATGCAGGGGATACCGTCGTAGAGAGCATAATTCAGCTTCACCTTTACACCTTTCAGATAGTTCGGTCCCTCGAGGTAGAAAGAGATCACCTTGCCCGTCGTTCCGCCACGTTGCACCAACGACCAGCGTTTGTTTGCCCAATTAATACGGGGAGTAAGCTCCGTGACATCGAATCCCGTCACCCGAAACGAGTTTGGGAGGATAGTCAGGCTGTCTGCCCAATCGTATTGCGTATATCCGTATTCGAACTGTCCGTCCAGCCCGCCCAATGTATATACCTTGTCGTCTATCTTCAAGATACCTTCTCCACTGACAGCTCGCAGCATGCTCTCTCCGGTCATCTGGTTGATGAAGTCGATGGTCGCCAAATTCGGGAACACTCGGAACACACGGCTTACCAAACCGTTGGTAAGGACAATGTCTTTCCCGCCGTGCGTTTGATATATTCCGGCTTTCACGCCTTTGGCATCAAGAAGCCAATCCTTATCGGGGCGTGGCAGCGGAAGGTCGACAGTCGGCAATGCTGTAATCTTCTTCTTCAGCTCCTTTTCCACCGCCGCCGGCATGGATTCTGTTGCTCCTTTGTAGTCTGCATTCACCAGCGACGGACGAATCTCGAAGTAGGAGAAGAACGGCTCGATCCAGTCGGCATGGTCGCCGCTGATACCGTCCGCCCCGTCATCCACAATCATCTCCAAGACATCCACACCGGATAAGTTCAACGATATGTCACGTGCTTTCTCGCCACCGCGTACCACTCCGCTGTTATAAATCTCTTTCCCGTCGCCTACCAAACGGAAGACTACGCTCCCTTTTCCCACTGAACCATCTCCGGAACCTACTCCTACAAACTGCTTCTTTCCTCCGGCTCCATCCGTCCGGTAAAACAGCATCGTCCCGTCGGTCATCGGAATCTTGCTCAATGCCTCATCCTTGTAATCCACCGAATGGTCGTTCACTCCGATCTTGCAGGTGAACACAGACGTGTTCTTCCTTAGGCTCAGTTTGATTTTACTGTTTGCCTGCACGCCTACACCGTGTTCAAACCGTTCACCGGCTATCGTGAGTGCCTCACCGGTAACCGCCGCATTCTTCATCGGCGCACCATAAGGCTGATAAGCCAACGAAAGATCCATCTCCGGCAAGGTGAGCGGATTTTGGGCTTTCATCAGCGGAAGAGAGAAGAACAATCCTCCCGCAAGGAGAAATAAAGAGATTGTATTTTTCATGGTAAAAAGAATTTATCGGGTTGTCATAAAACGGAAATTATATTCGCTGAAAGACCAAACCTTCGCTCCTTCATCCACAAGGGCTTCACCTTTCTTGTTGCCGTCGGCATCCACATCCACCTTCAGCACAATGCGCGAATAGTCGCCCTTCTCGTAATCGAAACTCTTCCCGTCGTCATCATACAGACTGTATGTAGACGATGCCGTGCCGTAATGACGTACTTCCAGCGGCAGTTTCTCATCCTTCACTTTTGTCTCGGCAGGCCATAAAGGAATAATACCTCCGTCTTTCACATACACGGGTATCTTCGAGAGACCGGGAGCGACCGTTATCACCTCGCCTTCTCCGGCGAACTCACCGGTATAGAAATCATACCACTTGCCCTGCGGAAGAACAACCTGACGTTCTTTCTCGCCGGCAAACAAGGGAGCGACAAGCAGGCTCGGACCTACCATAAACTGATCCTTCACCTCTTTCCTCACAGCCATGGCATACGGGTTTTCTGTGGCGTCCAACACACCTTTCTCTGTTTGCATATCAGCCTTATACCCTTCTTCCAAATTCATGGCACGAACAGGAGGTGTCCCTTCGAAAGCATAATCGGCAAAAGCCGTGTAGAGGTATGGGATAAGCTGCATACGCAGTTTGGCAATTTCGTTCACATCCTCGCTCACCTCCGCAAACGACCATGGCTTCGTTCCGTCTGCCCAGGCATTCAGCATTGCCAAAGGCGAGAAACATACCGTCTGCATCCGGCGAAGCCATTCTTCCGATGTTTTGGAGGCACGTACTTCGGGTGTCCACAAAACACCGATGAACGAACTGTTGATCAATGCCGTTATGAAGTCGCGATGATTGTAGTAATCGTTATAAATCACATACGGGAAGGAAGACGTACCTGCATTCCCCGCACGAACCAATCCGTATGTCCTCTCGTTTCGTTTATGAAACATCTGCGTGGTCACGTCCTGCATGAGCGAACCATAGATCTGTCGCATCTGTTCTGCCGAATGTCCGGACGGGAAGGTTGCGACATCGGGCCACAGCCAAAAATCGTAACCGTCGTTCTCATCCATCTTATATCCACTGACGCCCTTGTCCAACTGGTGTTTCTCGAAATGTTCCGTCATGATCTTCTTCACCTGAGGCATCGAATAATCGGGAACAATACCACACCAAACCGTATGTGAACCGGCATAGGGCAAAATCTTGTCATACAGCTCTCCGTCAGGAGATACGTATGGGTTTATCCACACGTTTGTCTTTATGTTCCGCTCCTCCAATCCTTTCACGAAAGCCTCCGGATCAGGGAAACGACTCTTGTCCCATTCGTAGGTGCAAGGATACGACCGACTCATCCATCCCGGCTCAAGACCGACAACGCTCAGCGGGAATCCTCTCTTTTCAAACTCCGAAATCTCTTCATTCACATCCTTGTCGGAGAACAATGTGGGCACACGATGCCAAAAGCCCAACCCCCATCGTGGAGGCAACGCGCCTCCTCCGTTGTAAAGATTGAAACGACGCACCACGTCCAACATCGTCGGTCCGCCGAAAAGCATCACTTCAACCCCTTCTGCCGGAACCAAAAACTCCAGGTTATCCGAATAAGGCTGCGCTTCCCAGCTCTTGTCGCTGTTACGGTCTCTCACGACCGGCGGATTCCGGCTGTCTTTGCGCACCGACGTTCCTGCCCATACATCAATATAGCGCGCAGAGTTGATCAACGCACCATACCCCCGTGAAGAGACAAAGAAGGGAACAGGCGCATGCGTACGACCGTCGTCTTTCCCTCCGTAATGGTCAACATGCAGTCGCATGATACGACCTCTTTGTTCCACCGTTTTGAAGTTCAATCCCAAGCCGAATATCTTCTCCCCTTTCTCCAACGGGAAACGGATATATGTCTTTCCGTCGACCCTTTCAAAACGGATATCATCTTTAGATACCGGCAAAACGACATCTCCCATCTTCTGAATGGCTTCCAATTTCGGAGTGATGTGCAGTTCGCTCAACAAATTGATTTTTTCCGGAGTTCCGACAGAGATATTCCATACTCCCGCTGCCTTCTCCTGCCATTCCCCCTCTGCCTTTCTTTCGGGAGAATGATTGCATGCGCCAAAAAGAACAAGCGCACAAATAGTTGTCAGGTATCTTCTCATCTTGTTTTATTGTTTACATAAAAGGGCAGGAATAGCCACCCCTGCCCTCATAACTATTAAAAATCAGTCTAACGGATTGAATGTTCCGCCACTCCATCCTTGCGTCTGTTCCAACTTAGAGTTCGTCTCCAAATACTTGTTCGGTATGGCATAGAAGTAATAATTGTCTTTGAAATCAATCGTAAACTTCTTGTCCAAAATAACCAACGAGTCTCTGAAATAAGTGCCGTAGTTGTTGTCGAAATCAATCGTATCTTTCATTGCGTTGAATTCATCTTCCGAGATATTCAGCTTCGGTTGAATGCCATGACGAACTTTCCCGTTCAATTCCGAAGCGAACATCCGTCTGCGTCGCAGATCCCAATAACGTTTCCCTTCAAACGCTAACTCGATCTTCCTTTCCAGCATAATCGCATCAATCATCTGAGATGCAGACATCCCTTCTTTCAGACCATACATTCCGTTGCTACCTGCGAGTATACCAGCTCTTTCTCTGATAACTTTCAAAACCGTATAGGCTTCGTCTGTCTTTCCCAACATTGCTGCGCACTCTGCATAATTCAGCAACACCTCTGCATATCGGATCTCAATCCAGTCCGTGCTACTTCTTTCAGTGTAATAAGCCGTATAAGACGGATCGATAGCCTTTCTACAATAGAAACCGGAGTTTGTAGGATTGTTCAATTCCGCACCGACATAGGTCCATTGCCTTCTACCGCTTTTACCACTCAGTTCCCATACACAACTGTTGTATGC
>CAVIFD010000045.1:0-8812 GCA_963641545.1 bacterium
GTCCTGCCCTGCCGTCCAGAACCAGCCGCCTTGGAACGAGCTGTTCCATCTCAATGTGAAGTCCGATTCGCCCGGACACCAGAACGGAGCGAAAGGATCGCCGTTCAATCCGTTTATCACACGCGTGCCGTCGGCATTTGTCGTGGAGTCTGCAGTTGCCCAGCACGGATATGGGGCAACGCCCTCTTCATTTCCCACCCAACGAATCAGGTTGGGATGTCCGTATGGACCTTGGAAGGCAATGGCATTCGGCTGCAGCTTCTCTATGAGTGCCAAGGCATCGAAGCCCCCTTTGTCTTTCGAGAGTACGCCGCCGTCGAACCATACCTCGAACAGTTCGCCATAGTTGCTCCACAGCTCGGTGAGCTGCTGCTGCACAATGTTGTTGTATTCCTCTTGGGTGACGGGGCTACCTTCCTGCACAATCCCGGGGTAGCCAGCGTAGAGATATCCGTTGCCAACGGTGCTGGCATAGATGCCCGGCTTGATGCCGAACTTCTTACAGGAGGCAACGAAATCTGCCACGATGTCGCCCTTGCCATCCTTCCACGGCGAATGCTTGATGCTGTATTCGTGTGCCTCGGTGGGCCACAGACTGAAGCCGCTGCCATGCTTTGCCACGAGTACGGCATACTTGGCTCCTAACTTATGAGCCGTCTCGACCCACTGGTCGGTGCTCAGCTCTGTTGGTGCAAAGGTAGAGGCATCGGGGTGTGTGCCCCAATGACCGGAGATGTATTCGGGGTGGTATACCGGCATATCGAAGTGAATCAGCACACCTATCTCGGCATCCGCCCATGCCAATTGGCGGGCGTTCGGCGTAACGATCTTTGTCGTTTCGCCGGAAGAACAGGACATGAGAACAGCCAACGCTGCCAATAATCCCACAAAAGTCTTTTTCATCGTGATATGGATTTATATGAATGATTTAGGACACAAAAGCAACAATAAAAAGAGGGAGCCGGAAACGAGTAACCTCTTCCCCGACTCCTTCTTTCCCCCGTTTAATCAGGGGCTATACTACTATTCGCCCCAACCCGGATTCTGAGGTAACAGGTTCGGATTGTATGTGAATTCAGCCGTTGGTATCGGATAGAGATACTGACGGTCGTTCCAAGTACGTGTCATGCCGGGATAAACCTCTTTGTATTCACCCGTGGCAGGGTCGCGCGGACCTAAATAGGTCTTTTTGTTTTCCAACAGCTTACCTGCTTTCCAACGACAGAGGTCGTTCCAACGAAGTCCTTCGTTTGCCAGCTCGACACGGCGTTCGCGGCGAATCTCATTAATCAGCGGCGAGACGGAGACTTCCCAGTTGGGCCAGTTGGGGTCGGTAAAGCCTACGTCTGTTGTCAAGTGAGGCATGCCGACGCGGTCGCGCAGCTTGTTGATCGTCTTGTCCAAAACCGCCTGGTCGCATTCGCCCAATTCGGCTTTTGCCTCCGCATAGTTGAGCAATGCTTCCCCGTAACGGTAGATCAGATCGTCCAACGTACATTTGATGTATTCGTTGTCTTCAGCCAACGGAGAATACATCTTGTACATACGATACCCTGTGTTCGACATGTTCGAAAATACGGGTGAGTCCTCATATTCTTCCGAGCCGTCAGCCAGGATAGCTATCGGGCGATCAGGTGTATAGACGCATTGTTTCAGGCGCGGGTCGCGGTTCTCGAACTCATCCATGAACTTGGCATCACCCTTGTAAAGCTCGCTAAGTGCGATAGGTTTGCCGTCGCTGCACAGGAACGACTCAACGAAGTCTTTTGTCATACCGCTCTGCGACTCACGGCACGAACGGGGACGGTTGTTCATACGTTTGTCTGTTATATACGCTGCATAGAAAATAGCCTCTTTGTTATTGGCGTAGTCCTGCTGATTGAACAAGGCATGATAATCGTCCTCTATGTTACCGGTAGAGTAGATGTCGAAGTTGCCGCTGTTTATGATCTTCTCGGCAGCGTCTACACACAGACGAAGATATTTGTCCGCATTCTCAAGGTTACGGTATTTCCGCCATGTGCCTTCAAACAAGCAGACTCTGGACTTCAGGAGCAACGCAGAATATCTGCTGAGCCTCGTGTCGTTCATCGTCTCGGGCAGCCAGTTGCTTGCCTTGTCCAGACATGCACAAATGGAGTCGACCACCTCACCACGACTGTTACGCGAGAGATAAAGCTCTTCGGAAGAAGTCCCCAGATCCTTGGTCAGCCAAGGCACATCGCCGAAACGGAGCACCTTCTCGTAGTAGAACTTGGCTTTGAAGAAGTATACCTCACCTACGTATTGGTTGATTGCATCCTGATTGCCTGTCACCGTGTGGTAACGGCTGAGGAAATAGTTGCAGCTCCGGATATTGCTCCAGTCGCCCTTCGACCAACCGCCGCCGGATGTCGGGAGTGCGTAGTCGCCCCAAATGAAATCATTGCGTGATTGCGGAGCCTGGTTGTCGGAATTATTGTCTGTGTTATAAACGCCGTTATTATCCAATGTCGTGTAGAACTGATTGGCGAAGTTCTTCAAATCGCTTTCTGTCTTCCAATAGGTCTCATCGTTGATCTTGTCTTCCGGATACAGGTCCATGAAGTCGTTGTTGCATGCCGTGAACCCGAGGAACAAAGACAAACTCGCTAAATAATATATCTTTTTCATCTTGCTATCTTATTAATGATTATACAATAACCTCTCTTAGAATGTCAGGTTTGCACCGAAAGAGAATGACCTGAAGAACTGGTATGCATTAGCTGTTGCCAGTTCAGGATCGAACGACTCAGGCATGTGAGAGAGCTCGAACAGGTTGTCTGCATTGAAATACACTCTCAGCTTGGATATCTTGGCTTTCTCTGTAATGTTCTTCGGGATGGTATACCCTAAAGCCAGCTGCTTACAACGGATGTAGGCTCCGTTCAGCATATATCTCGTCTGGTTCTGATTGATGGCACCACCGTTGAAACGAGCACGCGGGAAGAAAGCATCCGTGTTGTCTTCTCTCCAGTAGTCGTAGTTCATCTTCTGCGGAACAGACCACTGCGAGCCGTAGTGTGCTCTGTAGAACGTGCTGCTCGGGATGATGTCGCGCTTCATAGTGCCCTGGAAAAAGATCGTGAAGTCGAAGCCTTTGTAGTCGGCAGTACCGCGGATACCGAAGTTGTAGCGAGGGGTGCTGTTACCGATCACCTTCCTGTCGCCCGGGTCGTCAACGGTGCTCTTGCCCTTCGTGATCTTGCCGTCGTTGTTCAGGTCTGCAAACTTGATGTCTCCTGCATACTGCTTGAAGCCGACAACCTCGGACTGGTTCCAAGACGCCGCTTCTTCGTCGGTCTTGAACAGACCTTCCGTCTCAAATCCCCATATCTCTCCGATCTTCTGCCCTACGTAATAGTCGGAAAGGCTCTTCGACGGGTTGTCGTAGTTGGTGATCTCTGCCTGATAGTCGGACAGCGACAGTGTTGCGCTGTAGTTGAAACCACTTTCCAGCCCCTGATTCCATGTCAAAGCCACTTCCCATCCTTTGGTTCTCATGTCGGCTGCGTTCATCTGCGGCTCGCCGGTACCAAGGACGGCGGGAAGGGTCTTCGACTTCGTCAGCATGTCTTCGGTTGTGCGGACATAGTAGTCGAACTCACCGGTCAACCGGTTGTCGAACATGGTAAAGTTGAAACCCAAGTCCCACTGCTTTACCGTCTCCCATGTCAGCTGGTCGCTGATAAGACCCGGAGCATATACGCCCATCTGTTTCTCACCGCTGAAGAGGTAGCCAACTTCACCCGTGCTGTATGTGGAGATGTACGGATAGTATGCGCTCACTGCCTGATTACCCAACGCACCGTACGAACCTCTCAGCTTGAAATCGTTGATCACGCCGGAGATCGGCTCCCAGAACTTCTCCTGCGAGAGTCTCCATCCGAGCGAGAATGTCGGGAAGAATGCGAAGCGGTCGTCTTTCGGGAAACGGGAAGAACCGTCGTAGCGTCCGTTAACCTGCACCAGATACTTGTCGTCGTAGGAGTAGAACAGACGGAAGAAAGCACCGCGGATAGCCCACTTGTTGTAGTAGTCGCTTGTCGAGCGGTCGCCCGTAGCCAGATTGAGGTAAGGGATATCGTTGGCGATAAGGTTCTTTCTGCTCAAGCCTACGCCCTTGTACGATTTCGACTCCTGGTTGAAACCTATCATGCCTTCGAATGCGTGCACATTGTTGAACTTCTTCTTGTATGTGGCATACGCATTGAACGCGTCGTATTGCTGCTCGCTCTTCGAGTAAGACACCTCGTTGGGAGATGTGTGCGGGAAGATAGACCCCGTATTGCCGTCGGCATCGTAGTCGATGTATTCGCGCACATGGTTCTTGAACGAGTAGTTGTAGTAGTTGTATGTATAGTCGGCGTTGATCTCCAACCCTTCCATCGGGGTCAGCTTAACGAAGGCTGTTGCATACATGTCGTTCTTGCTCATATTGGCAGAACCACCCAACGACTGCCATGCTGCGAGGTTGGTGAAGTAGCCATCGCCGCAATAGCCGGCAAAGTGTCCGTCGGGATGATAGACAGGCATCAAAGGACGGCTGTCGCCCGGGATGGTCGAGCCCATGGAGCTGCTGCCGTACTTGTTTTGCGGACCGGTCTTCTGCTTTACCATCGACATGGTTGCTCTTAAGCCTACCTCAATCCAGTTGTTCACCTTATAGCTGATGTTTTGCAGGATATTGAAGCGTTTGTAGTCCTCGTCCGCCCACTTCGAGATACCGTCCTGCTGGAACATACCTGCGGAGGTCATATACTTTGCCGACTCGGTGCCGCCCTGCACGCTGATGTTGTATTGCTGCATCGGGTAGCTCTTCTTGTTCAGTGCCTCATACCAGTCGGTGTTGCCGCAGTAGCGCCACTTGCTTAAGGCATCGTCGGGATGATGGAACACGGGAAGGTTGTTCTCCGGATCGTTGTAGTACGCACGTACATGCTCCATCGTTACGTCGTCGAAGTAGTTGCTACCGTTGCTCGTCATGTTCGCGTCGTTCATCCACTGCGTGTATTGCAGCGAGTTCATGTAGTTGGCATGAACGGTGGGGACGTTGATGGAGTAGTTGGCGTTCAGCGTTACGACAGGCTTCGTGTTGGTGTATCCCGTCTTGGTGGTGATAAGGACAACACCGAAGGCAGCACGTGCACCATAGATGGAAGCCGACGCGCCGTCTTTCAGCACCGTGACATCCTTAACGTCCTGCGGGTTGATGAGGTTCGGGTCCATCTCCACACCGTCGACCAAGACAAGCGGACCACTGCCCGAGAGGTTCGTCGTACCACGGATATTAAACGAAGCCCCTGTGCCCGGCGCACCGTTCGAAGACGAGATGTTCAAGTTGGCAATGGCTCCCTGCAAACCCGAGCCGAGGTTGGTCAGCGGACGGTTCTCGATAACCTCGGAGTTCACCGTTGCCACCGAACCTGTCAGGTCCGCTTTCTTCATCGTACCATATCCCACAACAACCACCTCGTCGAGCGTCTCCGAGTCTTCGTGCAGGACTATTTCCATTCTTTTGTTCGGATTTGCCTTAACCTCCTGGGTGACGTACCCGATGTAGGAGATCACCAGCGTAGAGCCTTGCTTGGCATTGAGAGAGAAGAGTCCGTCGATGTCTGTCGTGGTTCCGTTTGTCGTGCCTTTCTCAATGACGTTGGCACCAATGACGGGTTCACCTTTCGCATCCGTCACTTTACCCGTGATGGCTTGGTTTTGCTGCGGAGCAGCCACGGTTACGCCCGCTCCGCGTGTTTCAGTTTGTACATCTGCCGCATGCACTCCGAATGTACATGCCAACAGCATCAAAGAGGCGGTTTTAATACACCTACCGAGTGTTGATACACCACTGGTCAGGAAATTACCCCCCCCACTTGCGCCTACTTGCATAGACGCGCCTCTATGTGTCGAGATAGAGGCTTCAGAAAGTTTGTTTCTCATGATTGATTAAATTAATTGATTTGACATAGTTCACCCGCCGGTGAAACATTTGCAAAACTACATACTTCTTTAACAAACGAACAAGAAAAGCCTCCGCTTTTTTAAATTTGGTATTCGTCTTGGTTCGCAGAGAGACCGTTGAAGTAGTTCAACGATATGTCCGAAAAACAGAAATAACCGTTGAAGCAGTTCGCCACTATCTCTGAAATTCAGAGATAACGTTGAAGTAGCTCGACGATATATTTGTTAATTCAATAATACCGTTGAAGTAGTTCGCCACTATCCCTGAAATTCAGAGAGAGCGTTGAAGTAGTTCAACGATATATTTGTTAATTCGATAATAACGTTGAAGTAGTTCACCATTATCCCTGAAATTCAGAGATAATGTTGAAGTAGTTCAACGATATATTTGTTAATTCGATAATACCGTTGAAGCAGTTCGCTACCCTTGCTGAGAGATCAGAGAACAATTCTCTCCTGAAAACATAGCGACATAACGGAGGAGGAGGGATGAATGGCGTTATAATGATTTGTTTCTTTTCTGTTGGACTAAAGTTCATGACCTACGACGGTTTCGCCTTAGTTTCTGCGCGGAGTGGAAGTTCTTTACCGAAAGCTTCCACTTCTTCGGCTACCACTTTCTTTAATTCTTCCTGCGGAACTATCAGCTGGTAATCTGCTACACCGATGGGCTTACCCATTTCTTCCAATGCCAGTTCCACTTCCACACGATCTTTCTCGGCACATAGGATGATGCCGATAGAGCGGTTTTCATCTTCTCTACGTTCCAGACGATCAAGCAAAGACAGGTAGTAGTTCATCTTACCTGCATATTCTGGTCTAAACTCGCCAATCTTCAAATCGATGGCAACAAGACAATGCAGACCACGATGGAAGAAAAGCATATCCACCTTACTCCGCTTTCCATTGTATTCGAGCACATATTGGTTGCCAATATAGGTGAAGCCCTTACCAAGCTCCAAAAGGAATTGCTTTACCTTTTCCACCAATCGATTCTCAAGTTCTGTTTCCAAGATAGGGTCTTTGATGCCAAGGAAACCCAAATTATAACCGCTTCTGAACACCTCATTGGCAAACATTGCTTGTGTGGCAGGCAGAGTCTGCTCAAAATTGTTATCAGAAGGTTCGTCCTTCCTCGTGTGTATTTTCAGAGAGATGGCATTGGATAGAAGTTCACGATTCCAACCTTTTGATATTATTTCCTGTGCATAGTATAATATGGTACCGTCATCTTTGCCGAACTTACGCATCAATGTCAGGATATGTCCCCATGGTATAACTGCGACAGCCTGTCGCAGTTTTGGCTCGCTGTTGCGGAAACGTTCATAGAATTTTTTCATATCCCACAGATTCCTTGGAGAAATACCCATTTGGGGGTAGCGTTGTTTCAAGTCATGGGACAAACGATAGACCACGCCACTTCCATGCTTGCTCTCGACTTTTCTGTCATGAAGTAGCTTTCCTATCTCCCAATGAGTCGTGCTTATGGCAGAACATACTGCTGTTGCCACCGTAGCCCTTGTTCTGTCAATAACTGCGACAGCCTGTCGCAGAATTGCGTTATACTCAGATTCCTGAATTTGCGTAATATCTGTCATGGGTTCAATTCAATTTGAATGCGAAAGTATGGAAATGGTCGATAATAAATATGCTTTTACTCAAAGAGTTTGTTTTGTACCCATTATTTCAGTACCGTGTACGGGGCGGGGATGGACGGTGAAAAGAAAGGGCGTTACACTCCGCTTGTGAGCTCCTAATCCATACTTTTGCGGCGTGAAGCGTGTTTAAGGCACTATAAGACGAATGAAACGAGGCAAGATCCCCCATACTTATACAATCATCTCCGTTGTCATACTGGTGTGCGCCGCCCTCTCGTGGATTGTTCCGGCGGGAGAGTACTCGCGCGAGACGCAGACGGTGAACGGCACGGAGCGCACAGTGATCGTAGACGGCTCTTTCCATGCCGTGAGTCCCAATCCGCAGAGCTGGCAGGTGTTCGGCGCATTGCTCGACGGCTTCGAGCAGCAGGCAGGTATCATTGCCTTTCTGCTGATTATCGGAGGCGCATTTCAGATAATGAACGGCAGCAGGGCGATAGACGCAGGCATACTCTCGTTTCTTCGCAGTGCGGAAAAGATGGAGCGGCGCGGGTGGCTGCGCAAGGTGGGTGTGAACAATGTGGTGATAGCCTCCGTCATCATTCTCTTCAGTCTCTTCGGCTCCGTCTTCGGGATGAGCGAGGAGACGCTGGCGTTTGTGATTATCATCGTGCCGCTGGCAATACGTATGGGCTACGACTCCATCACGGGCCTCTGCATGGTATATGTGGCGGCGCACGTGGGCTTCTCCGGTGCTGTGCTCAATCCCTTTACGATAGGAATAGCGCAAGGGCTGAGCGACCTCCCGCTGTTCTCGGGCTTCGGCTACAGGTTGGTGTGTTGGACGGTGCTGACGGCAGTGCTTGTCACGATCGTGCTGCGCTATGCTTCCTCTGTGAAGTCTCATCCCGAGAGGTCGCCGATGTATGCGGCGGATGCCTACTGGAGGGAGAGAGATGCCGAGGTGGCAGAGGAGATGACCCGTGAGGGTACGTGCCGCAAGGCGTGGGTGGTATACTTCCTTGTGCTGCTCTCGTTGATGGCTTTTTCCATATACTATCCCATGACCATGTTTTCGGTGGGTTCCCGCTCCGCGAACTTCCCCGCAGTGCCTGTGTTCACGGGGCTCTTTGCCCTGACGGGATACATGGGGCTGCGGCGGTCGAGCCGGATGTTCATTCTCAACCTGCTTGCCTACACCGTGGTGTTCCTCATCATCGGCGTGATGGGCTACG
>CAVIFD010000046.1:0-8212 GCA_963641545.1 bacterium
GATGATACGTATGAGCGTCGTTTTGCCCGCACCGTTGGGTCCGAGCAGCCCGAATATCTCACCTTCGGGCACACGGATGCTGACTTTGTCGAGGGCAAGATGATTTGCATATTGCTTCACCACCTCTTCTGTTTCCAAAAAGTTCATAGGCATTATGTGTTTACATTTTCAATACTGTACGTTCTCCCAGCTCTTTGCTCAGGGAGTTTTTCTTCTCGTTCAGACCGGTGAGCTGCTTCATCAGCGTGAGCACCGCGTCTTCGTTGCCTTCCGTTTGGGCTGCCTTTATCTCTTGCTGCACTTCTTTTATCTGCCGAAGGATATAGGCGTTCTTCAGTGCGTATATGTCGTGGATGACGAACTGATCCAGCCGGTCTGCCTCGTGCTCTATCTCGTGGTACTTGCTGTGGTACTTGCTGAGTTGGTATTTGTCGCTGATGAGATCTGCTGCCAGGCGGCTTATGTCGGGGTCGGGGTGGGAGAGGAAATAGCGGCGGGCGGTGAACCCTTCGTCTGTGCATTTCTCTGCGGCCTCGTCGAGCATTGACCGAAAGAGCGGGGTGTAGAACGTCAGGTCGTCGCGCTCAAGGTCGTAACGGATGTATTCGGCAACCCTCATCATGATATGTTCGTTTGTCTCTTCATCCACGTAATCATACAGCAGACGTTCGCCGTAACGCACGACATATCTGAGAAGCATCAGCTCGTATATCTCGAAGGGCGAGCGGTCCGGCTGTTCCTTCGGCTGTTCTTGCGGCAAAGCTTCCGCCTGCTCGGTTTGCTCTGTATGCTCCGTCGTGGTGGGGGTAGGCTGCATGGTTTGCGGGTCTATGTGCCTGTCGCGCCTGAGGCGTATCTTGTTTACCTCGTTGAGCACCACCTGCTCGTCTATCTCCATCGTCGCGCTGCATTCGCGGATATAAACGGAACGGGAGATATTGTCGGGGATGACGGCAATGCTTTGGACAATCTTACTTATGACCATCGAGCGTTGGATAGGGTCGCCTCCGGCATCGCCCAGCAGCAGGTTGGTCTTGAAGATGATGAAATCCTTCTCGTTCTCTTTGATGAATTCGGCAAACTCGCCGGCGTTGTGCTTGCGGGCAAACGAGTCGGGGTCTTCGCCGTCGGGCAGGAGCACCACCTTGACGTTCATTCCGTCTTCAAGCAGGAGGTCGATACCCCGCAGTGCTGCTTTTATGCCGGCGGCATCGCCGTCGTAGAGCACTGTGATGTTTTTCGTAAAACGTTGGATAAGCCTTATCTGCCCTTTGGTGAGTGCCGTGCCGGAAGAGGCAACCACGTTCTCTATCCCTGCCTGGTGCATGGAGATAACGTCGGTGTAGCCCTCCACAAGGAAGCAGCGGTCTTCCTTCATGATCATTTTCTTGGCAAAGTAGATGCCGTAAAGCTCGTTGCTCTTGTGATATATCTCGCTCTCGGGCGAGTTGACATACTTGGCAGTCTTCTCGTCTTTCTTGAGCACGCGCCCGCCGAAAGCCACCACCTTGCCGCTGAGTGTATGCACGGGAAAGATCACGCGGCAGCGGAAACGGTCGCTCACACTGCCGTTGTCGTGGGTGACGACAAGCCCCGTCTTCTCCAGGTATTCCTTCTTGTAGCCGTTCTTCGTCGCTTCCTTATATAGTGCGTCGCGCCGGTCAGGGCTATAGCCGAGCTGAAACTTACGTATGGTGTCGTTGCGAAAGCCGCGTTCGGCAAAGTAGCGCAGCCCGACGGTCCGTCCCTCCTCGTGATCATACAGCATGGATGTGAAATACTGCTGTGCCCATTGGTTGACGATAAGCATACTCTCGCGGTCGCTATGCCGCTTCTTCTCTTCTTCCGTCAGCTCCCTTTCCTCTATCTCAATGTTATATTTCTTGGCAAGGTAGCGCAGGGCATCGAAATAGCCGATCTGCTCGTGCTTCATGATGAAGTGAACCGCCGTGCCACCCTCGCCACAGGCGAAGCATTTGCAGATGTTTTTTGCCGGAGAGACGTAGAAGGATGGGTTCTTGTCGGTATGAAACGGACATAAGCCCACATAATTTATCCCTCTCTTGCGCAGGGTGACAAACTCGGAAACGACATCCACTATGTTTGCCGCGTCGAGTATCCTGTCAATGGTGGGCTGGTCAATCATACGTTCTAATCCTTCCTGCTTAAGCGGGGGCAAAAGTAGCGTTTTTTCAGTCCTCATCGAGTGCTTTGTGTTGTAGTCTCTTAATCAGGCAGGGTCTTTGTTGAAATAATGCTAAATATGCGCCATTTGTGCATGGGGAATATGTTTTACAACATAAAAGCGCATACATTTGCGGCGTGTTTTTCATGGTATTAGATTTAAGGTTAGCAATGAGGATCGGTTGTCGAGAGACAACCTTTTCTTTTTTATAGCCGTTTCCCTTGGTTATTCCTTCCACTCTTCCTCCCGATTTTCCCGCGAAACCACGCTCTGTGGCAGCAGAAAGTTTGTTCTTGATTGTTTCCGCTCTTTTACGGCAAAGCGTTACCTTTGTGCGTTCATTTTTCAGAAGAACCTCCGATGGAAACAGAAAAGAAAGAAACGAAGGAAATAAATAAGCTCTCGATGCTGATTATGGCAGTGATTGTTCTTGTGCTGGTCATCGCCGGAGCTGCCTACTATATATATCAGCAGAAGCAACAGCTCGACGACCTTGTCGAGGCATACGACCTGGACAAGCAGACGCTTGAAGACGAGTTCAACGAACTTTCCATGCAATATGAAGGCTATCAGTTTAAGGTGGGCAACGACTCGTTGATGAGCCTCCTGTCCACGGAGCAGGCAAAGGTGCAACGCCTTATGGAGGAGCTTCGCACGGTGAAGGCAACGAACAAGAAAGAGATAGCCCGTCTGAAGAAAGAACTTGAAACGCTACGTAAGATCATGCGCGGCTACGTTGTCCAGATAGATTCGCTGAACCGCGCAAACGAACAGCTGCAGGTGGAGAAGAAAGAAGCCGTGCAGAAATATCAGCGTGCCACTTCGCAGGCTGCCACCCTTAAGAAAGAGAAGGAAAAACTATCCGAGCGCGTTACCCTTGCAAGTCGTCTGGATGCTACGGGTATAACCGTTACCCCCGTCAACTCGCGCGGAAAGCTCGCGAAGAAGATCAAGAGGATGGAGCGTTTTGTGGTAGACTTCCGCGTGGCGAAAAACATTACCGCTTCGGTCGGGGAGAAGATAGTGTATGTGCGCATCATGAAGCCCGACGATGATGTGCTGGTGAAGAGCCGTGCCGATGTCTTCGCCTTTGAAGGTAAAGACATCAACTACTCGATGAAGAAGCTGATCGAGTATGACGGCGAGGAAAATCATGTTACGATGTATTGGAACATCGAGGAGTTCCTTTCTCCAGGGACCTACCGCGTGGACATCTTCATCGATGGTAACCTCATCGGGAAGAAGAGCTTCACTCTGGAGGACTGATGCTCGTGTCTTTGACTTGATAAGTTCAAGTTTATATTTAATGTAAACCATGTCTGTTGCATTGCGAGGCTGTACTTTTGCCCCGCATCAGAAAAGCGAAACAATAAAGATGATGAAACGGATTATCGCATTAGTAGGACTGTTGGTTTGCTCGGGTTATGCTGTCTCCCGGCAGTCACTGACATTGGAAGAATGTCGGAACTTGGCAATTCAGAACAACAAAGAGTTGCAGATGTCTGCCGAAAGGCTGATGTCTGCGAAGGAGGAGCGCAAGGCGGCGTTCACGAAATATTTTCCTCAGCTCTCAGCTTCGGGAAGCTATCTGTGGAATCAGAAAGATATCAACCTTCTTGATATGGAAGCCCTCTCTGCCAAGCTGGGACCTGCGCTCGGCTCCACAGCCCAAACGCCTCTTTTCTCTCAGCTTATGGGTGAGGTGAACGAACTACAGCACTTGGACGTGCAGAACGTATGGGTGGGCGGTGTCTCGTTGGTGCAACCCGTCTTCATGGGAGGAAAAATCGTTTACTATAATCAGATAACCAAATATGCCCGCGATCTGGCTGCGTCGATGAACGACCTGAAGTTGCAGGACGTTATATGTAAGACTGACGAAACGTATTGGCAGGTTGTTTCGCTGGTGAACAAAAAGAAGCTGGCGGATGCCTACGTTTCTCTGCTGCGCAAGATGGACAGCGATGTGACGGCTATGGTTGCGGAAGGTGTTGCCACGGAGTCTGATGCTCTCTCGGTGAAAGTGAAGCTGAACGAGGCAGAGATGGCACAAACGAAGGTGGACAATGGTTTGGCCCTGTCGCGTATGCTCTTGGCTCAGATATGTGGATTGTCGCTCGAGGAGCCTCTCTCTCTTGCCGATGAGGATATTGATAATATCCCTGTGAAGGCAGGCGATGCCGTGCTGAATGTAAACGAGGCGTTTGCCAATCGCAGCGAGCTGAAGAGCCTTGAGCTGATGACGAAGATATATCAGAAGAAAGAGCGTATAGTCCTTGCGGATATGTTGCCGAACGTTGCCTTTACCGCAAACTATCTGGTGTCGAACCCCAATGCTTTCAATGGCTATAAGAACGAGTTTGCAGGAATGTTCAATGTGGGCGTGGTGCTCAACGTGCCGATCTCCGGCTGGTGGGAGGGTTGCTACAAGCGCAATGCTGCCCGTGCAGAGACACGTATCAAGATGTTGCAACTGATGGACGCGCGTGAGAAGATAGAACTGCAAGTGAACCAATCGGTATACAAGGTGAACGAGGCGAACAAGAAGCTGACGGCTTCCACGCGTAATATGGAGAATGCCGAGGAGAATCTCCGTCATGCCAACCTTGGTTTCGAGGAGGGTGTTATCCCTGCTCTTAATCTTATGGAGGCTCAGACGGCATGGGTGTCGGCACGTTCCGGATTGATCGACGCACAGATAGAGGTTAAATTGACGGATGTCTACCTGTCGAAGGCTATGGGTACACTCTCGGTAGACGAACAACAGAAGTGAAAACAATAAAATACATATATAGAGATGGACGAGAATAAAAAGTTTTCGATAAGCAACATGATGTTGGCATTTATCACGGTATTGGTCGTGATCGGGTTAGTCGCATTGACGGGTTTCTTCTTGCTGACCCCTCCGGATGATGTCATTATGGGGCAGGCTGAAGCCAATCAGGTTCGTATTTCAGGAAAAGTCCCCGGGCGAATCGAATCGTATCGTTTTGACGAGGGTGACCGTGTGAAGGCAGGAGATACGTTGGTCTACCTTAACACGCCGGAAGTGATGGCAAAGTTGCAGCAGGCGGAAGCTGTGCAAAAAGCTGCCGAGGCGCAGAACGCGAAAGCCATCAAGGGTGCCCGTGCGCAGGAGATAGCCGGTGCGTATGAGATGTGGCAGAAGGCTCTGGCAGGGCTCGAGATAGCAAAGAAGTCGTATGCCCGTGTTCAAAACCTATATGATAAGGGTGTCACGTCAGCACAGAAAAGGGATGAGGCGGAAGCAAACTATAAGGCGATGATGGCAACGGAGAAAGCTGCTAAGTCGCAATATGATATGGCAATGGACGGTGCCCGCGTGGAAGACAAGGCGGCAGCAGCTGCTTTGGTGCAGCAGGCAGGTGGGGCTGTTGCCGAGGTGGAATCATACTTGAATGAGGCTGCGCTGGTTTCGCCTATCGATGGCGAGGTGTCGGAACGCTTCCCGCAGGTGGGAGAGCTGGTCGGCACTGGTGCGCCGATTATGAACATCACCGACCTTGATGATATGTGGGTGTCGTTTAGCGTGCGTGAAGACCTTCTGAGCGGTCTGAAGATAGGTTCGGAGCTGAATGCTTTTATCCCCGCGCTCGACAATATGCAGGTGCGGCTGAAGGTATATTATATGAAGGACATGGGCTCGTATGCTGCTTGGAAAGCCACGAAGACGACAGGGCAGTTTGATGCCAAGACCTTCGAGGTGCGTGCCCGTCTGACGGAGAAGGTGACGGACCTTCGTCCCGGTATGTCTGTCATCCTGAAGAAAAAAGGAAATAAGATATTATGACCCTGATGCAGCGTCTACATAGTATCGGGAAGGTATCAATGCGGGAGATACACAGGTTGGTGTCGAAGCCGATCTATTTCTTCTGTATGCTGATTGTTCCGGTCGTTTGTGTCGTTTTCTTCCTTTCGCTTATGTGGGAGGGGCTGCCAACCGATATGCCTGTTGCCGTGGTCGACATGGACGGCACGGCTACTTCGCGCAAACTCGTTCGGCAGCTGGATGCTTTCGAGCAGACCGAGGTGGTGTATAAGACTGCCTCGTTCGACGATGCCCGTCAGGAAATGCAGAAAGGGAACGTCTACGGTATCTTCTACATACCTAAGGGTTTTACCGTGGATGCTACCACGGGTCGCCGACCTACATTGTCGTTTTATACCAATGCGACATATCTTATTGCTGCATCTTTGCTCTTTAGGGATATGAAGACGGTGTCGGTCCTTGCGGGGGCTTCGGTCGGTTTGCAGACAGGGCTGGCAAGAGGCTATACGACAGACCAAATTATGGCGCAGCTTCAACCTGTTGTGATTGATACGCATGCCATCGGTAACCCTTGGATCAACTATTCCGTTTATCTTAACAATACCATCCTTCCGGGTATGCTTCAGCTGATGATCTTCCTCGTGACGGTGTTCAGCATCGGGACGGAGATTAAATATGCGACTGCTCGCGAGTGGTTGCGGGCGGGGAACTACTCGTTTACCCTCAGCCTGATAGGAAAGCTGTTGCCGCAGACCATCATCTTTATGGTAACTGCCCTTCTGTGTTGTTCCGCGCTCTATGGTTTCAATGCCTTTCCGCTCAATAGCGGGTGGCTGCCGATGATTGCGGCTTTGTTTCTGCTTGTCGTCGCTTCGCAGGCAGTGGGCGTGTTTATGATAGGGACGTTGCCGACTTTGCGGCTCGGGCTTAGCTTTGCCAGCCTCTTCGGAATGATTGCCTTTTCGATTGTCGGTTTCTCATTCCCTGTTTTGGGTATGCACCCTACATTGCAGGCACTCAGCAACCTGTTCCCCCTGCGTCACTATTTCCTTATCTATGTGGACCAGGCACTGAACGGGAGAGACCTCTTCTACACTTGGATGGAGTATCTTTGGCTGCTCGCCTTCCTTATCCTTCCGTTCCTTATCGGTAGGCATCTGAAGAATGCCTTGCTCTACTTCAAGTATATTCCGTAAAACAAGTACGTAATGAAAAGAGAACATCGCCTGCGATATATAATAAAGGAAGGCATTCAAGATGTCTTTTTCATCTGGAAAGACGAGCTGAAGAACGTCTTTAAGGATAGCGGTGTCATGATATTCTTCTTCCTTGTTCCGCTTGTCTATCCGCTTTTGTATGCTTTCATATATAATAATGAAGCGGTTCACGATGCCAAGATGGTTGTTGTGGATCAGTCCGACTCCCATTTGAGCCGTGAGTTTATCCGAAAGGTGGATGCCACTGCCGACGTGAGGGTCGTTGCCGTGTGTACGGATATGGATGATGCACGGCGTATGTTAGACGAGAAAAAGGCTTACGGCATACTTTGTTTCCCTCCCGAATTCAGCAAGAAGATACACCGAGGGGAGCAGGCAACCGTTTCGCTGTATTGCGACATGAGTTCGCTATTGTTTTATAAGGCGTTCCTGCTGGCATCCACGGAGGTGTCGCTGGATATGGGACGCGAGATTCGGGCTCACAATGTTCCGTCGTCCACCTTAGAGCAGGAGCGGATAACGGTCGACCCCATTCCTTATGAGTCGGTTGCCCTTTTTAATTCGCAAAACGGTTTTGCCGGTTTCCTTGTGCCGGCAATCCTTATATTGGTTATTCAGCAGACGTTGATACTCGGCATCGGCATGCTGGGCGGGACAGTCCGTGAGAAGAACCGTTTCCATAGCCTTGTTCCCATCAGTCATCACTTCAACGGGACGCTGCGTATCGTATTCGGGAAGTCGCTGACATATATTTTGCTCTACACCGTTGTGTGTATATGGGCGTTGGGGATAGTGCCGAGGCTGTTCTCTCTTCCGCAGGTGGGCGAACCTTGGGTGATACTTTTGTTTGTCTTACCCTATCTGTTTGCGTCGATTTTCCTGTCTATGACGCTGAGTGGGTTTATGACAAGCCGTGAGTCGCCGATGCTTGTCTTTGTCTTCACTTCGGTGCTTCTGCTGTTTATCTCCGGTGTGTCGTGGCCCAAGGAGGCAATACCGCCGTTCTGGAGGGCAGTGGGT
>CAVIFD010000046.1:8222-8750 GCA_963641545.1 bacterium
GTGCAGGGCTTCCTGCGTATCAACACATCCGGAGCTACACTGAACGAGGTTGTCCACGAATATCGTACGCTGTGGATACAGGCAGGCTTCTATTTCATCACCGCTTGCGTCATCTATCGGTATCAGATCAGGCGTAGCCGGAAGCTGATTGTTAAGCAGTATCGGCAGATAAAAAAGCAACGCTCACAGCGTGTAGACGAATAAAACCAATGCCTTTTATAGAATTTAACAGAATAATATCAGAGAGCATCGAAGATAGCCCTACATTTGCGCAAATTCTAATAAAACATAAATTATAATCATTATGCAGAATAGACGAGACTTTTTGAAGCGGGCTTCAATGTTGCTCGCAGGAGGTTTGGTGGCACCTCAGTTGTTGTCTTCTTGTGCCGGTGGCGCAAAGAAGAATATCGGTTTGCAGCTGTATTCCTTGAGGGATATGGTAAAGGAAGAAGGTATTCAGGCTGTCTTGGAAACAGTGGCGAAGATGGGTTACGTCAATTTGGAGACTGCCAGCTACGATAAAGG
>CAVIFD010000047.1:0-8409 GCA_963641545.1 bacterium
GGGTTGTCGTCTGTTCGCGGGTCGATAAGCCGGAGGAACTGCTGCTCAAGACGTGTGTCGCGGTTGTCCACCATCTCGTCGACAATCTCCTGCATCTCTTCCACCACGTCCGGGGTCAGTGCGTCGCGCTCCAGCTCGCGCAGCTTGGCTTTCTTGCGTGCCACAACCTTGTCGTAGCGGATACCCATCTGCTCGAGAAGAGCCTGTTTGTTTTCTTCCGTCGGGTTCTCGCGGTATTTCTTAAGGAGGGCGGAGGTTGTGGCGTCAAGCTCGGGGCGTTCTTCTTCCACGAGCGGAGCATCGGGGTCGTCGAACTCCAGTTCGCTCTCAACGAGGTCGGCGGGGCTGATAAACTCTCCCTGCTCCACCCTTTGATGCACGCCGAAGTAGTGTGCCACAAGTCCGTCGCGATAGATTGACAGCCGGTATCCTCCGTAGAGGTCGCACGGCAGGGTAAGGATGTAGTAATCTTTCCCTGAGATAAACCCGCCGGCATCGGGGGCATTGAACAGGGTGATGGAAGCAGTGTCTTCTGCCGTGCCGAAGGACACCGTGCCCGACTCATCGCAAAGGAAACCTACCGTGCCCGACAAGGCATAGCCGTCGACGCTTTCAAGCTCCACCTTTGTTATCCCCGAGAGTTGGAAGTTTAGTTTGATGCCGCAGCGGAGACTGGTGATGTCTGTCGCCTCGGGGCAGTTCTCCACCGAAATACCTTTCGTGTCGTACCCTTCGCCATCTGCCGTCTGCTCGGCAAGGATGGTCAGGCTCGGGTCTCCTCCTATAATCTCCGGTTCTTCTATGTCTCCGGAATTTTCATCGCTGCACGCCGCCATGAGGGTAAGGAGCGACGTGCACAACATGCTGAATAGTTTTATCCTTTTCATCTTCTTATATGTTTATCTGCGTTTGTCTTTGCTTTTGGAATGACCATGCAGGCGGTTCATCATCCCTTTTTCCAGTTCATACACTCTCTCGATTTGTTTCGGCGTAAGGAATTTCTCGTACTTCGAATAATACTTTTTCCTCAGGTCGAGTATCTTCTGGCTGCGGGCAAACCTCTCGTCCATCATCCTTTGGGTTTCTTTCTCCGAGAGACCGGCTTTCCTGCGTTCGGGGCGCGGACCGAGCTTCCATATATCCCGCTGATACTGCTCGTAAGTCTCCACGAACCGTTTGGTGGTGGCAGGGTCTAACTTCAGCTCGCCGGCTATGAAACGTGCCTGCTTTTCTGCCAGCTGTTCTCTGTTGATACGTTGCCGTTCGCTTCTCTGAGCGTATGTACTCGCGCTGAAAGCAATCATAATGGCTGCAAGTACAAATACCTTAATCATTGTCTTCATTTCTCTTTGTCTTTTATTCGTTAATAAACAAGTCTTCTTCGTATGTCGCGAGCAGGTATTCCCTGTCGCTGATGTCCAAGTCGGCAAAAGCCTTTTCAACATCTTCAAAACCATCTTCGGAGCGTAGCGAAGGAAGGTTGAACATTATCAGCAGGGCAATGCTTGCTGCCACCAGTCCGCCGATGATCTTTATGATCTTCTCCTTGGCGACGTGATAGTTTGCTTTCGCGCTGCCGGCGGTCGAGCCCGTGAGGCGTGCGATCTCGTCGTATCCCAGCTCGTCGTAGTATCGCATGTTGAAAGCCTGCTGTTGCTTTTCGGGCAGAGCCGAGATGGCATGTTGCAGCTTCGCCGTCTCGAGGTCGTTGTAGTCCACGTATGCGTCTGCCATAATCTGCGTCATGCCCTCGGTGGCATCGATGGACGAGGTGTGCTCACTGTTTCGTCGTTCGAGAAGGCGCAGGGCTTCGTTGGTGGCAATCCGATAGATCCACGAGCACAGCGAACATTCTCCCTTGAAACCTGCCATCGAGCGAAACACCCTTACGAACGTTTCCTGCACTGCGTCTTCCGCATCCTCGTGGCAGAGCTCCATTCTCCGGATATGTCGGTAAAGCGGCTCGCGGTATTTCGCCATCAGCAGGCGGAAACCCTTCTCCGGATCGTCTGCCATCAGCTTCATCAGTTCACTGTCTTCTGTTGTCTTCATCTCTGTCGTTTCTTAGGTGCCCTCTTCGTTGCACGTTTCGATATTAAAGACCCGCGATGGGGATGAATGTAAAATCGCACGGAAAAATTTTTTTCAAATCGCGTACATTTGCGCCCTCAGATTAAAACAGGAGAAAGAAGGAGAAAGACATGAAGAGTATATTCTGCCCCAAATGCGACAACCGGCTGTCGTTCGACGAGACGCGCTATGCCGACGGCACGACACCGGCATTCGTATGCCCGCAGTGCGGAGCGCAGTTTAAGATAAAGATCGGTAGACGCACGGTGCGCACAGCCTCCGGCGCAGAGAAAGAAGTGAAAGAGCCCGACTTCTCCTTAGGGCACATCACCGTTATCGAGAATAAGTTTGGTTTCAAGCAGGAGCTGCCGCTCGTGATGGGCGACAATATGATCGGGCGGCGAAACAAAGACACCGACGGTGTGGACGCAGCCATCATCACCTGCGACCCCAGCGTAGGTCGCAAACATTGCATCATCAATGTGAAGGAAGACAAGAACGGACGGCTCGTCTACACCCTTCGCGACAACGACAGCATGACGGGCACTTTCCTTCGCAGCACACTCATCGGCGACAAGGAACGCGTGCGCATCACAGAGGGTGCAATAATCACCATCGGCGCAACCACCTTCATCCTCCACACCCCATACGGCGAGGAAGAAGAAGAGCTGTTTTAACCAAACCTGTAACGTCCGAGGTCGTTCTTCTTACGCAGCTTCTGCCGGCGCGACACGGGCGGATACTTATAAGCCCGCGAAACTTTCCTCGACAGGTTTACGCCGCTGCCCATCCCGCAAAACTCGGCAACCTTCGTCATGCTCATGTTGGTGTAGCGCAGCAGCTCGTCTACCGTCAGCAGCTGCCATTCGGCAACAAACTCCGCAAGGTTAAACCCCGTCATGATGCGCATAAGCCCGTTGAGGTTCTCCCTGTCCACACCAAGCTCTTTCACTATATTCCCGGCAGAATAGTTCCTGCTGCGCAGCATCGTGATTATCTCGTCGAAAACATCCAGCCCCGTGTGGATCTGCGTGTCGGGGATGTCGACAAACTCCGCCGTCCCGTCTTCGTGATAGCGGCGTTGCTTCGTGAAAGGGGTAACGAATAAATCTTTGACCGTGAATTGAGGTTTTCTTTCCATATCGTGTTGTGTTTATTGCCGTCAAAGGTAAACTTTTTATCCAAACAAACCATAGCGGATAAAAAAATCTGTCGTTTCTTATCCGCTGTAGGGAAAGCGGATAAGTCGTCGGGTATTTTCTTATCCGCTGCGGGGAAAGTGGATAAATCATCGGGTGTTTTCTTATCCGCTACGGGGAAAATGGATAAATCGACGGTGGAGGAGCGGGGTTATTTTACTTCGAAGAGGATCTTGCGACTGTTTCCGCGCTCGTCGATGAGGGTGAGAAGATGTTTGCCTACGGAAGCAGAGCAGGCAATCTGATGGTTCTCGCGCGTTTCGCCGAGATAATCCGCATCGAGATGCCAGTAGATTGTTGCGTCGCTGCGGGCATGTGCGGCGCGGAAGATGAACTTCTCCGTCTTGCCCGAGAAGCCTTTTGGAAGGAGGAGCGTGGCGTTGTGCTCCGGATAAATGATCTCTATCTGTTCGGAGACTTTCGTCTGTTCGCATCCGGGCTTGAAGGGTGGGAGAGGGATGTAGTCGATGTTGCAGTTACGATAGTAATACTCCTCGGAAGGCGGAAGGACGAACCACGGGCGCGCCACCATCCTGTCGGGCGACTCGCAGGAGCTGTTCACGCGAAAACGTCCGTCGGAAGAGAGATGTATCATGTGGTGATAGGGGCACACCGGCGTGTTCATGCCTGAGCGGGGGATGTAGATGCTGTCGGCATCGCTGCCGCATATCCGCGAAGCTCTGTGTCCGCTCTTGCGGCATACGGAGGTCTTCACCATCTCGTCGTAAGGCATATCGAACCATTCGCCCCCCGGGAGCAGGGTGAAGAGGTCGAAAAGGACGGGCGCGGCATTGCCCACGCCTGTCAGTCCGGCTCTTCCTTCGCCCGAGGCATTGCCCACCCATACGCCGACAACGTAGCGGGGCGTTGTGCCTATTGCCCAGGCATCACGACCTCCGTAGCTTGTGCCCGTCTTCCATGCTATGCGTTTCATGCTCTCGAACTGCCCCCAGTCGGCTTCTTCCTCGGGGCGGTTGAGGGCAGACATTGCCTCGAAGGCAAACCATATGGATGCAGCCGAGAGCAGCGGCTTGTCGGTAAGGCGCCTGTCTGCCACCGAACGTATCTCTTCCGTCTCTTTTGCAGGAAAGGGCGTCAGCGGATGAATGTCCTCGGGATTGTATCTGCCGTTGTAGCGGTGGTAGTGACCGAGCACGCGCGAGAGAGAAGCATACATTCCCGCAAGGTCCCACAGCGACCCTTCTGCGCCGCCGAGAATGAGCGAAGCCCCGTAGTGATCTTCCGAGAATCGAAGCGTTGTCATCCCGAGAGACTTCAGCAGGGTCATGAACCTTCCGGTGTTGTATTGCGAGAGCATGCGGACGAGGGGCACGTTGAGCGAACGTTCGATGGCGCGATGCGCAGGGACGGCTCCGCTCCACGTCTTGTTGTAGTTCTGAGGCACGAAGCCGTTTATGTTTAGCGGAATGTCGGCAACGAGTGTGGCGGGAAGTATCTGTCCGTCGTGAAGCATTCCGGCGTAGAGGAAGGGCTTGAGTATGCTGCCGGTGCTGCGCGGCGAGGTGATGATGTCCACATTGTTTCCTCTCTTCTCGTCAGATTGAAAGCTCGCGTTGCCTGCGTATGCCAGCACCTCTCCCGTCTCCACGTCGGCAATGACGGCAGCGATGTTGTGGATATGGTTCGAGCTGTATTCGCGGGCGTAGCGGTCCACGGTCTTTTGCGTCTGTCTTTGCAGATGTTGGCTCAGCGAAGAAGTGATGCGCGTCCCGGGTGTGATGGCGGCTAACCTTTCAAGCAGGTGCGGAGCTTCGTTGGGGAGCGGGAGCGGAGCTTCGGGCAGCGGCTCCATGCACGACAGCTCGTATTCCGTCGTGTCGATATATCCTCTTTCCTTCAGCGTGTGCAGAAGCCTGTCGCGTTTTGCCTTCAGCAGTCGGCGGTTTCTCCCGGGATGGATAAGTGCAGGAGCGTTGGGCAACACGGCAAGCGTCGCGCTCTCTGCCCACGAGAGGTCTGCCGCGCTGCGCCCGAAATAACGCCATGCGGCAGTCTCGACGCCCACCACATTCCCGCCGAACGGAGCATGCGAGGCGTATAGACCAAGTATCTCCCGCTTGCTGTATACAGTCTCAAGGAAGACAGCCTGACAAACTTCAATGCCTTTCTCCACGAAGGTGCGCTCCCTGTTGCCGCGGGCGATGCGCGAGAGCTGCATGGTGAGTGTGCTCCCGCCGCTGACAATGCGGCGATGCTTCACGTCGAGGCAGACGGCACGCGCCATTGCCAAAACATCAACCCCCGGGTGACGGAAGAAACGGCGGTCTTCGTATGTCGTGAGGCAAGCGACAAACTTCTCGGGCAGGGAGTCCGTCTCAGGAAACCGCCACTGCCCGTCCGGAGCAATGCGCGCCCCCAGCAGGTTGCCCTCCGAAGAATAAAGAATGGTGCAGTAGGAATCAGGAAACAGACGTTTCGGAACGGCGAGGCGCATGACACCCCACAGGATGAAGAGAAGGAGTAAAGGACAAATTATCCACGCCTTATATTTGGAAACTTTCATTCCGCATGATCTCGATGTCCGGATTGAAACTCTTCAGCAGCTTCACAAACTCCTTTTCGTTTTGCGGAGATACCAGCATCCACATCTTCCCTTCTTTCCAGATGATAATCCTGTCGAGCGACAGGGCGTAGCTCGGCGCGGGAAGAATAGACGGCTGCAACGCCTCAATGTCTTTGATGGCGATCTCTTTCTCGGGGAAGAAACTGCAATGGAGCACCAATCTCCCGTCTGCCGTCACCACATAGTAGGTATTGAAAAACACATGCAGGGCAAGAGCGCAGGCAACCAGCGAGGCGACAGTCGGCAGAGTGCTCTGCTGCAATGTCGACGCGACGCACAACACTGCCAATATGACAATCAGCAGGTGATACCACCATCCTATTTTCGATTTGAAGACTCTATCCATAGACAACGAACCCGCCACATCTGCGGCGGGCGGTTTTTTTTTAAGCCTCAGCTTCCGGTGTCTCTTCTTCTTTCGGTGTCTCTTCCGGAGCGAAGTCCGTTATGCCGGCTCCGATAAGGATATTATACCATGTGAGCAGCTTCTTGATGTCGCTCGGATACACTCTCTCGCGGTCGAAGTCGGGCAACACCTCGGCAAAATACGTGCGCAGCTCCTTCGCATCCGACGGCACTGTCACCTTTGCCCCGTTTTCCTTGTTCTTCACGGCGGTAAGCACCTCGTGCAGGGGCACCTCCGTCTCGTTCGTGTAGATGGCAATGTCGCCAAGCGATATCACCTTGTCTTTTGCGTATGCCGGTATTCTTTTCCCATCGACCAACGATTCAACAATCAGCATGTTCTTTCCGCGGGAAACCAACTTGAACAATCCGGGTCTCCCCGAAATAGACAAAACAGTCTTCAACATAATCTTTTATTCTCTTAATAGCGTTAAACTTCGAAGCCGCAAAAGTAGCATAACCGCAGGAGTTATCTCATAGGGAAGATAGAAATTTTCCGACCTGCGGCAGCAGGGCATGTCTCCCGTCGTTGAGGATAACATAGTCCGAAAGGTCTCTTTTCTCTTCGTCCGACATCTGGCTTTCTATGCGGCGGATGATCTCTTCACCTGTTGCCTTGTCGCGCCTTACAGCCCGTTCGATGCGTATTTCCCGAGGCGCATACACCATCAACGTCTTGTCGACATCCTTGTCGAAGCCCGACTCGAAGAGTATGGCAGACTCGATGGCGCATGCCGCGCCCTGCTGCCCGCGCGCCCAAGCAAGGAAATGACGGTGCACCTCCGGGTGGATAATCCCGTTTACCTCTTCGCGCAACCGTGCATCGGTGAATACATATCCTGCCAGCCGTTTCCGGTTCAGCTCCTTTCCTATATATATATCGTTTCCGAACAGGGCAGTCAGCTTCTCTCGGATTACAGGAGATGTGTCGGTCAGCTTCCTGCTCTCCTCGTCAGCTACGTAGACAGGTATGCCAAACACCCGCAGCAAGGTCGCGACAACGGATTTGCCGCTCCCTATCCCGCCGGTTATTCCGATTCGTATCATTGCGGGCGAGTGTTTTGCTCCAGGATGAATTCGATCTTGTCAGGAACAATCGTCACCGATGTCACCCTGTCCGGCTTCTTCGTCAGACGGATGGGCAGAGTGCCCGATGCGTTTTGCTCCAGGTCTTTGAAAGAAAACCGGATCTCGAACGCGTCTTCCGACAGGTCCTTGAACTGCGACAGAGGAATGCTGCACGTCACTTTCGCTTCGGAAGGGAACGTGCGCAGCGTATATTGCGAAGGCAGATCCGTACAAACGATAGGCACCTCCAATGTCTTCTCGGTAAACTCTTCTATGGGAATCGTCACGGTGACGCTCGCAGGGTCGTATGTGGCTGCGCCTGTCTTCTGCAGCTGTACGGTCTTGGTGATGGTCTTGCTTCCTTTCTTTATCTCGGTGAACACCGTCTTGATCTGTTTCAACGTGTCGAGCACGGCTTCGCCGGCATATACCCCGACCGTCTCGGGCGAAATCACTACGTTACCGGACACGTGGAATCCGGGAGCGGTCTGCACAATCCCGTCGAAGACCACCGGAATTTCCTTCTTTTCCCGCTTGCCGTAGTGTATTTCGATATGCTGAGGCTCGAAGTCGATGAGCGAAGTGGTTGCCAGCAGCTGTTTCTGTATGTCGCCCTCGATAGCCTTCTTCGTAACTGAAAGAGTGTTGCTCCCATTGGCATTCTTCTTCATGTCCACGTCTATCGGCGCGAACGACATTCCCAAGGAATAGTTCAGCAGTGCACTCCCCTTATCCTTCACCTTGGCAACAACTTCCTGCGGCGGCGTGTCGGTGAAGGATACGTCGGTCGGGATGTTTTTGTATTTGACAGGTATGCTTATCTCTATCTCGTATTCCTGCTGAAGGCTTTGCAACAGCCAAAAGCCAAGCGACAGCAACACGAAAAAAGAAAAGACTAATGCTTCATTCCATCGCGGCTTGTGGAAAAAAGCATTAATCTTTGTCCGTGCAGACTTGAACGGTTTACTCGTATTATCAAGCTGCGGCATATCTTTCCTTTGTTCGTTTTATTTCTGCTGTGCGTCTTCCGATGAAGCGAAGATGGAGGTCTTGTCAACGCGTATGTTCACACCGTTCGAGATC
>CAVIFD010000048.1:0-6767 GCA_963641545.1 bacterium
TCACCATCCCCGGAAACGTGAAGACGATCGGCGACGGTGCGTTCTATGGTTGCGGCTTGACCACCTTAACCATTGGGGATGGTGTGGAGAGCATCGGAAATCAGACATTCTTGCAGTGCACAGGGCTGACCACAATAGTAATCCCGAACAGTGTAACGAAAATCGATATGGGGGCGTTCGCCGGTTGTACCGGTTTGACATCGGTCACCATTGGAAGCGGAGTGAAGACCATCAGCAACTTTGCGTTTATGGGTTGTGAAAGCCTTACGAAGATCACCTCGCTGAGCACGACACCGCCGACGATGACGATAGGTGCGGACAGCGGAGACGAAGGCAACTATATCTTTGATGAGGATACAAGAACAAATGCGAAGCTCGTTGTGCCGGATGGAGCGAAAGAAGCATACGCAAAAGCAGAGGGTTGGGATTTCGCGAACATAGAAGAAGGAACAACCGGCGGCGATGACAAGGGCGACTCGCCCCTCAAATACCAACAGGTCGATGGCGGATTGGAAGTAATAAGCAATGAAGGTAAATATGAAGGCAAAATCGTCATTCCGGCAACTGCCTCCATTGATGGCAAAGAAGCTCAGAAAGTAATAAGCATCAGCGCGTATGCGTTCGAGGGTTGCACGGGCTTGACCTCCGTTACCATTGGAGAAAACGTGACGAGCATCGGTCTGGAGGCGTTCAAGAATTGTAGCGGTCTGACCAAGGTCACCATGTCAGAAGGCGTGAAGGAAATAGGTCAGTCTGCGTTCGTGCTGTGCACAAGCTTGACCGAAGTCGTCATTCCGAGCAGCGTGGAGACAATCGCCTTGGCGGCGTTCGCTAATTGTAGCGGGTTGACATCTGTCACCATTGGAGAAAATGTGAAGACCATCGACCAAGTGGCGTTCAGTGGTTGTACGAAACTTGCAACGGTCACATCGCTTATCAAGGAGCCGTTCGAGATAAACAGCAATGTCTTTGATGCGACTGTGAGATCCTCTGCGAAGCTCATTGTGCCGGAAGGTTCGGAAAAGGCATACGCAGCAACAAAAGGTTGGGAGTTCACAAACAGCGGTAGTGATACAACCGACGGCGAAGATGACGCCGACGACGAAGAAGATAAGGAAGAAGAGGAGGAATCCGGACCGGATATCTCCGAAGAAGAAGTTGGCGGAACGATGGTCAACTACAACTACGGCGACAAGCAGGATGAAATAAAGGTTACGAAGGGCGATTACTCAGGAGCCATCACTATTCCGGAAACTGTCGACAGCTTTCTTGTAACGGGAATCGGCAAATCTGCGTTCGAGGGTTGCACAGGCTTGGAATCCGTCTACATCCCGCGCAGCATAAAGACAATCGGCGATGATGCCTTTAACGGTTGCAGCGGCTTGGAGACAATAACCATCCGCAGCACCATAGAAAGTATCGGCGCAGGTGCTTTCGACGGCTGTTCGACATTGAAGAAGGTCGTTGCCGAGGATATTCCTGCATGGTGCGGCATAGACTTTGGCAGCGAAACAGCCAACCCGCTCGTTCAAGCAGGACATATTTACCACGACGAGGAGAGGGAGATAAAGGATCTTGTGATCGCGGATAATGTGGAGAAGATCGGCAAGTATGCCTTCCGTGGCGGCATCGGGCTCAGGTCTGTCACCATCGGTATCAACAACCTGAGAAGCGACTTGAAGAGCGAGCTGAAGAGCATGGAGTATTACGACGGAGTGAAGGAGATCGGCGACAGCGCGTTCTACGGCTGCAGCAACCTGATTTCCGTAACCCTGCGCAGCAGTGTGGAGAGCATTGGCGCATATGCGTTCAGCGACTGCGACCTCTTGGATTCCGTTGCCATCCCGAGTGGCGTGAAGGCTATCGGCGAGAAGGCTTTCTATTGCAGCGATATCACGAAGGTGGTTTCGCACATTGAGGAACCGTACGCGATAGATGCATCCGCCTTCAGCAACTACACGCTGGAAAACGGAACGCTCTACGTGCCTGACGAGACGCTGACGAAGTACAAAACCACAGCGGGCTGGAAGGAGTTCAAGCATATCGTAGGCAATATGAGCACAGGCATTGAAGATATCATGTCTGAGGGCGTGACAATACATGCCGATGGCGGTGCACTGCACATCGACGGCGTGAAAGACGGCACACGAGTAGTCGTTTATTCCATGACCGGTGCAAAGGTCGGCGAGACGAAAGTTGCAGGCAGCACTGTGACCATCCCGACAGCCCTCCGTGGAGGCGACATTGCCATCGTCCGCATCGGAGACAAGTCCGTAAAGGTTATAATGAAGTAAAGCCGACAGCAATAAACTCATAACGCACAAAGCCGCCCCCAACCGGGCGGCTTTGTTGTTAATGTGCCGAAGTGTTCGGATGAGACGGTTCCCACGACACGGGGATGGGGACCAAGGGTTCGCCATAACAGTTTGGGGAGTTTGTGCACACGTGCAAAGACATTCCACGAAACATTGTGATGTTTCTGTGCACGGATGCAAGAGTCAGTACTCTTCGCGGTACTTGCTCTCTTCCTTGTCGTCTAAGATGCTGAGGTAGCTTTTGTAGCGCGACTCACTGATAAGTTTCTCTTTCAACGCGCCGAGCACAGCGCAACCCGGCTCGTGGCGGTGAGTGCAGTCGTTGAAGCGACAACCTGCGGCGTACTTGAACATCTCGGGGAAATAGTGCGAGATCTCTGCCGTCTCCATTTCTATCGTCCCGAAGCCCTTGATGCCGGGAGTGTCGATAAGGTAGCCGCCCTCGGGGAGCGGGATCATCTCCGAGAAGGTAGTGGTGTGCATTCCTTTGTTGTGATATTCGGATATATTGCCGGTGCGGAGATTGATGCCGGGGACAAGGCGGTTTATTATGGTGGATTTACCGACGCCCGAATGGCCCGACAGGAGGGTCACCTTCCCTTTCAGATCCTCACGGAGCGCGTCAAGCCCCTCCCCTGTCTTGGCGCAAATGGTGGTGCACGGATAGCCGATATCCGTGTAGAGCTTCGTCAGAGCATCCATTGCCGCCATGTCGTCTCTCTTGTAGCGGTCTATCTTGTTGAACACCATCTTGACGGGTACGCGGTATGCCTCTGCCGTGGCAAGAAAACGGTCGATGAAGATGGTGGTGGTGACGGGATAGTTGACCGTCACGATAAGCATGGCCCTGTCGAGGTTGGATGCGATGATATGAGACTGTTTGGAGAGGTTGGATGAGCGGCGGATGATGTAGTTCTTCCTCTCTTCGATGGCAGTGATGAACGCCGTACCTTCGCTGTTAAGCTCTATCGCGACACGGTCGCCCACCGACACCGGATTGGTGCTGCGGATTTCTTTCAAACGGAAATTGCCTTTTATCTTACTCTCCACATCCCGTCCGTCGTCGGTGTGCACGGTGTACCAGCTTCCGGTGTTCTTTATAACCAGCCCCTTCATCGGATTTCGCGAGTTACACGGTCATTATCTCCTTTTCCTTTGCCGCATAAAGCTCGTCCACCTTCTTGATGAACTTGTCGTGTATCTTCTGAATTTCCGCCTCGGTGTCTTTCCCCACATCCTCGGGGGTGCCTTCAGCCTTCACGCTTTTCTTCACTGCCTCGATGGCATCGCGGCGGGCATTGCGGATACTGATCTTGGCTGTCTCAGCCTCTTGCTTGGACTGCTTGGCAAGACCGCGGCGACGTTCTTCCGTCAGCGGAGGGATGCCCAAGCGTATGATCTCGCCGTTGTTTTCGGGCGTGATACCGACCTCGGAGTTGAGGATTGCCTTCTCTATCTCCTTGATGAGTGGCTTCTCCCAGGGTGTGATGATGATGGTCTTCGCATCGGGGGTTGTCACCGTTGCCACGTTCGAGAGCGGAACAAGACTGCCATAGTAGGGCACCTTCACTCCGTCGAGGATCTTCGGGTTTGCTTTTCCGGCACGGATATGTGCCAACTGTTCGTCGAGATAGTCGATTGCAAACGACATCTTCTCTTCTGCTGAATTTACGTATTGCTTAACGTCTGCCATAACTGATAGATATTTGTTCTGTTCGATAAGGCAAAAGTACTTAGGTTTTTGAAGCGGACAAACAAAAACACAAAGCCAACTTTACTTTCCCGTGATAATGCGGCGTATCCCGCTGAGTTTGTTGAGAGCTTCGACGGGGGTGAGATTGTTGATGTCGAGGTTTTTTATCTCGTCGCGCACCTGACTGAGCACAGGGTCGTCGAGTTGGAAGAAGCTGAGCTGATATCCTTCGGCGGCAGAGACAATCCTGTCGACAGGCTTCGACTTGTCCGCCTCCAGCTGCTTCAGTATCTCGCCGGAACGTTTCACGATGCTTTTGGGCATGCCTGCCATCTTTGCCACATGGATGCCGAAGCTGTGCTCGCTGCCACCCGGGACCAGCTTACGCAGGAATATCACCTTGTGGGAGACCTCTTTCACCGACACATTGTAGTTTCTTATCCGTTTGAAGGTGCGTTCCATCTCGTTCAGCTCGTGGTAGTGAGTGGCGAAGAGTGTCTTGGCACGGGCTTTCGGATGCTCGTGGATATATTCGACAATTGCCCAGGCAATGGATATGCCGTCGTATGTGCTTGTGCCCCGCCCCAGTTCGTCGAAGAGGACCAGGCTGCGCGAGGTCATGTTGTTCAGAATGTTTGCCGCCTCGTTCATCTCCACCATGAAAGTGGATTCGCCGACGGATATGTTGTCCGAAGCCCCGACGCGGGTAAAGATCTTGTCTACCGCACCTATGCGGGCAGACTCGGCAGGGACGAAGCAGCCGATCTGTGCCATGAGCACGATCAATGCCGTCTGACGCAGAAGTGCCGACTTACCTGCCATGTTCGGACCTGTGATAATCATGATCTGTTGCCGCGCGTTATCGAGATACACATCGTTGGCAATATATGCCTCGCCGGAAGGGAGCTGTTTCTCTATCACCGGATGACGGCCCGCCTTTATGTCTATTACATCCCCGTCGTCCACTATCGGGCGGACATAACGGTTCGTCTCCGCCACCTTGGCAAACGACAGCAGGCAGTCTATGCGACCTATGAGACCTGCGTCCGTCCGGATGGGTGTTATGTATTCGGCAAGAGATGTCACCAGATTGGTAAACAGCCGGACTTCGAGGGATAGGATCTTCTCTTCCGCTCCCAATATCTTCTCTTCATACTCCTTCAGCTCTTCGGTGATATAACGTTCGGCATTTACCAACGTCTGCTTGCGTATCCATTCGGCAGGGACTTTGTCTTTGTATGCGTTGCGCACTTCTATGTAGTAGCCGAACACATTGTTGAAAGCCACCTTCAGACTCGGGATGCCGGTCTTTTCTATCTCCCGTTGCTGCAGCTGTATCAGGTAATCCTTGCCGGAATAGGCAATCTCCCGCAGTTCGTCCAGCTCGGTACTGACGCCCTTAGCAATGATGCCGCCCTTGTTGAGCAGTGCAGGCGGATCGTTGTTGATCTCCCTCTCAATCCTGTCGCGTATCTCCGTGCAGGCATCCAGGCGTTCTCCGATACGGCAGAGACAAGGCTCGTCGCTCGCCATGCAGACAGCCTTGACGGGCTCTATTGCACGAAGAGCAACCTTCAGCTGCACCACCTCGCGGGGAGAGATCCGCCCCACTGCCACCTTGGAGATGATACGTTCAAGGTCGCCTATCTGTTCCATCTGTTCGTCGAGCGTCTCTTTCACTTCCGGATGACGGAAGAAACAGTCCACCACATTCTGCCGCTCCTCAATCCGTCCGACCTCTTTCAAGGGGAACAACACCCAGCGGCGCAGCATACGCGAGCCCATGGGAGACACTGTCTTGTCGATAACGTCGAGCAGACTTGTCCCCCCGTCGTTCATCGTGCCGACAAGCTCCAGGCTGCGCACCGTAAACCTATCGAGCCTGACGTAACGATCTTCCTCGATGCGCGAGAGGGTTGTGATGTGCGAGATATGTTTGTGCTCCGTCTGATCCAGATAATAAAGGATTGCCCCCGAAGCAATCACTCCCAGTGTCAGACGCTCCACGCCGAAGCCTTTCAGGTTTTTCGTCTCGAAATGTTTCAGCAGCCTGTCTGTGGCGGCATCCGACGAGAACACCCAGTCTTCCATCTCGTAGGTGAGGAAACGTGTACCGAACGCTTCCTCGAACTTCTTGCGACAGCCACGTTCAACGAGCACCTCTTTAGGCGAGAAGTTGTTGAGCAGTTTGTCGACATTGTCGCTTGCCCCCTCGGAGGTCAGGAACTCTCCGGTCGAGATATCCAGGAATGCAATGCCGCAGGCGTTCTTTCCGAAATGAACGGCGGCGAGAAAGTTGTTTTCCTTATGATTAAGGATATTGTCGTTGATGGATACGCCCGGTGTCACAAGCTCCGTAACCCCGCGCTTCACCAGCTTCTTCGTCATTTTCGGGTCTTCAAGCTGGTCGCATATCGCCACACGCCTTCCGGCGCGGACCAGCTTGGGCAGGTAAGTGTCGAGCGCATGATGCGGAAACCCTGCCATCTCTATTGATTCTCCCGTGCCGCCGGTTCTTTTCGTCTGCACGATACCCAATATGTCGGCACCCGCCACGGCATCTTCGCCGTACATCTCGTAAAAGTCTCCTACACGAAACAGAAGGACAGCATCCGGATGTTTTGCCTTGATGTCGAAATACTGTTTCATCAATGGGGTTTCAACTATTTTTGCCACAGAAAATATGCTTTTATCGTTGTTTTTAGACCACACAAAAGTACACAAAAACCTCAGACCTTCTCTCCCGCATTGAGATAGGG
>CAVIFD010000048.1:6777-8379 GCA_963641545.1 bacterium
AGGGGCAACGGCAGTATGTTACGAAAATGTAGTACTTTTGCGCGCAATAAATTGGTTTTAGATGCAGAAAATTAGGAACATCGCGATTATCGCGCACGTGGACCACGGCAAGACGACGCTTGTGGACAAGATGTTATTAGCCGGCAAGCTTTTCCGCGAGGGACAGGCAGAGCCGGATCAGTTCATGGATAACAACGATTTGGAGCGCGAACGGGGGATTACGATCCTTGCCAAGAATGTCTCAATCAACTATAAGGGTTACAAGATAAACATCATCGACACTCCGGGGCATGCCGACTTCGGTGGCGAAGTGGAGCGTGTGCTCAACATGGCAGACGGCTGCCTGCTGCTGGTCGATGCTTTCGAGGGACCGATGCCGCAGACGCGTTTCGTGCTTCAGAAAGCCATACAGATAGGACTGAAGCCCATTGTGGTCATAAACAAGGTAGACAAGCTGAACTGCCGTCCGTCGGAGGTTCAAGAGATGGTCTTCGACTTGATGTTCAGCCTCGATGCCACAGAGGAACAGCTGGATTTCCCGACGATATACGGCTCTGCCAAGCAGGGATGGATGTCGACAGACTGGAAGAAGCCGACAGAAGACATTCAGGCATTGCTGGATGCCATCATCGAATATATCCCCGAGCCGAAAGTGCTGGAAGGGACAACACAGATGCTTATCACCTCGCTTGACTATTCGAAATACGTAGGGCGTATTGCTGTCGGACGTGTTCACCGTGGCGAAGTGAGGGAAGGGCAGGAAGTCATGCTGTGTAAGCGCGACGGCTCGATGGTGAAATCGAAAATCAAGGAAGTAGACATCTTCGAGGGCTTGGGGCGCACGAAGGTATCTTCAGTTCAGTCCGGAGAGATATGTGCTCTGATAGGAATCGATGGGTTCGAGATCGGCGAGACGATTGCCGACGTGAACGAACCCGAGGCTCTGCCGACGATTGCCATCGACGAGCCTACAATGTCGATGCTCTTCACCATCAACAACTCGCCGTTCTTCGGCAAAGATGGGAAGTACGTGACCTCGCGTCATATCCACGACCGCTTGATAAAGGAGCTGGACAAGAACCTTGCCATGCGTGTTGTCCCGACAGACTCTGCCGACTCGTGGCTGGTATACGGTCGCGGCGTGCTTCATCTCTCGGTGTTGATAGAGACAATGCGCCGCGAAGGATACGAGCTGCAAGTGGGGCAGCCCCAGGTTATCATCAAAGAGATAGACGGCGTGAAATGTGAGCCGGTGGAGCAGCTCACCATCAATCTGCCGGAAGAATCGTCGAGCCGCATCATCGACATGGTGACCAAGCGCAAAGGCGAGATGACCATGATGGAGAGCAAGAACGATCGCGTACATCTTGAGTTCACCATTCCCTCGCGCGGCATCATAGGTCTGAACAATGCCGTCCTTACGGCTTCTGCCGGTGAAGCCATCATGGCGCACCGCTTCCTGGAATACCAGCCGTGGAAAGGCGAGATAGAACGCCGCAACAACGGTTCCATCATTGCCATGGAGACAGGTACGGCATTTGCCTATGCACTGAACAACCTGCAATCGCGCGGACGGTTCTTCATTGCCCCGCAGGAAGAGGT
>CAVIFD010000049.1:0-6143 GCA_963641545.1 bacterium
CATACGCTATAAGGTTAATGTAAACACCATGGAGCATCTGTCGGTGGAAAACGGGAAGCTGACCGCAGACAGCCTGCCGATGAAGCTCAACGAGATTGCCCGCGTGGTGTTCACCACAGGGAAACCGCTGCTTTTCGACCCGTATCACAAGAACAAGCAGACCGGCGCGTTCATACTTATCGACCCCATTACCAACAACACATCGGCTGTGGGTATGATTATCGACCGCGTGGATGCAAAGGATATGGTGTCGGAAGATGCGCTTGCGGTGCTGAACCTGCCTGAGCTGGGGATAGGCAGTGAGCACTACGAGGCGATACGTAAGGTCTGCAAGGCTTTGGAACGTCAGGGCATCGCGGTGAAATGTATAACCGAAAAGAAATGATATAATGGGACTGTTGGAATTTGACAAACTGCCCATCAATACCTTGGTCGGGGCAGACTGGAAGACCTTCAAGGCTGTGTCGGCGGGTAAGACAATCGATAAAGGTTTCCGCAGCAAATACTACCTGACCAAGTCGGTGTGCCGGCTGCTCAGTCTGTTGCAGCCTTTCGAGGATGCCCGTTACCGCCGGATAGCCGACAAGCCGCTGGAGATGGATCCTGTGTTCATCCTGGGGCATTGGCGCAGCGGCACGACGTTCGTGCATAATGTGTTCTCGTGCGACAAACATTTCGGCTACAATACGACCTATCAGACGGTGTTTCCCAACCTTATGCTTTGGGGGCAGCCGTTCTTCAAGAAGAACATGGCGTTTCTGATGCCCGACAAACGTCCGACCGACAATATGGAACTGAGCGTTGACCTTCCGCAAGAGGAGGAGTTTGCCTTGACCAACATGATGCCCTATACCTACTACAACTTCTGGTTCTACCCCAAGCATATGTTGGAGTATTGCGACCGTTATCTCTTGTTCGACAACATCACGAAGGAGGAGATAGAGGTGTTTAAGGATACTTTCTATAAGTTGGTAAGGATATCGCTGTGGAACACGCACGGCACGCAGTTCCTTAGTAAGAACCCCCCGCATACGGGACGTGTGAAGACTCTTGTGGAGATGTTTCCCAATGCCAAGTTTATCTATCTCAAGCGCAATCCCTACACCGTGTTCGAGAGCACGCGCAGCTTCTTTACCAACACCATACAGCCGCTCAGGTTGCAGGACATCACGAACGAACAGATAGAGAGCAACCTCGTCGAGGTGTATCGCCGCCTGTTCTACAAGTTCGAAGAGCAGAAGCATCTTATCCCCGAAGGCAACCTCGTGGAGGTTAAGTTCGAGGACTTTGAGCAGGATGCCTATGCCATGACCGAGGATATCTACCGCCGCCTCGACTTGCCGGGCTTCGAAGCTGCCAAGGGAGACATCGAGAAATATCTCAGCCGCAAGAAGGGCTATAAGAAGAACCGCTACAAGTACGACGATCGCACGGTGAAGATTGTGGAAGAAAACTGGGGAATGGCTCTGAAGGAGTGGGGCTATTCGCTGTAGAAAAAGGGGGGGATCTACCGTTTCGTTCAATAGGGCTAGCCCTTTTGGGTAAAAGGGCTAACCCTTTTGGGTGAAAGGGCTAGCCCTTCTATTTGAAAGGTTCAGACCTTTCGGGTAAAAGGTTCGGACCCCACGAAAAACAAAGGATATGAAGAGAGTTGCGAGAAATATATGGTTGCGTTTGTTTATGCCTTGTCTGCCGTTTACGTTGGCAGGGCAGGAAGAAGAGGTTGTGCCTTTTGAATATGGCGATATGGACCGGTGGGTCGTCCGCAAGATACAGGAGTCTGCTATCATAGGCGGTAACACGAAGCTGCTCTACGAACTGGGACCGACGGATACCATCGTTGGGAGCGAAGCCTACCGTAACATGGGAGGCTCGCCGTGGGCAAACTCCAATGTGATGGCAAAGGTTGCCGGTGTGGTGAAGACGAACACTTCCGTCTATCCTGAAAGAAGGGGCGACGGGTGGTGTGCCCGCCTGGAGACAAAGATGGAGAGCGTGAGGGTGCTCGGACTTGTCGACATCGAGGTGGTTGCCGCAGGGTCTGTCTTCCTGGGGGCTGTGCACGAACCCATCAAAGGGACAAAGAACCCGCAGAGCATGCTGCGCAGCGGCATTCCTTTCACAAAGAAGCCGAAGGCAATACGTTTCGACTACAAGATAAAGGCTGCTCCCGAGAAAGACCGCATCCGCAGCACGGGCTTCAGCCGTAAGACGAAGGTGGCAGGGCAAGACTCCATCGCCGTCATCCTGTTCATCCAGAAACGTTGGGAAGACAAAGACGGGAATGTGTATGCCAAGCGCGTGGGTACGATGGTGCACCGCTATACCGCCTCTACCAACGGGTGGGTCAACAATGCCACCTATCCCATTATGTATGGCGACATCTCTCAAAGTGCGGATTACAGGCATTATATGCGCATACAGGTGGAGGAACGCTATACCATGAACAGCAAGGGTGAGAGCGTCCCCATAAAGGAGGTAGGATGGGCTGAGGAAGGCGATATGCCCACGCATATGATACTGCAGTTTACCTCCAGCCACGGAGGGGCCTATATCGGCTCTCCGGGCAACACCTTCTGGCTCGACAATGTGAAGCTGGTGTACTAAAGGTACTTGCCCCACGGGGGTGCCGCATTTCGGGTGAGACGGAATAAGAACCATATAAAAGGCCAAACAATATGATAGAGGCAAAGATTAAAGCGCTAAGGGAGGAGCTTGAACAGCACAACTACAACTACTACGTGCTTTCTGCCCCAACAATATCAGACCGTGAGTTTGACGAGAAGATGAAAGAGCTTCAGGCTCTGGAGGAGGCATACCCCGAGTTTGCCGACCCCTATTCGCCCACGCAGAGGGTGGGGAGCGACATCTCAAAGGAGTTCCGTCAGGTGGTGCACCAATACCCCATGCTCTCGCTCGGGAATACCTATTCGGAGGGCGATGTGCGTGACTTCTATGCCAGGGTGGAGCGTGCGCTTAACGAGCCTTTCGAGATTGTTGCCGAGCTGAAATATGATGGAACCTCCATCTCTCTTATCTATGAGGAAGGAAGGTTGGTGCGTGCCGTGACCCGTGGCGATGGTGTGCGTGGCGATGATGTGACGGCAAACGTCAAGACCATACGCTCCGTACCCCTGAGGCTGAGGGGAGAGGGATATCCTTCGGCTTTTGAGCTGAGGGGAGAGATATTGCTCCCGTGGAAGGAGTTCGACAGGCTCAACAAAGAACGTGAGGAGCAGGAAGAGCCGCTCTTTGCCAATCCGCGCAACGCAGCTTCCGGCACACTGAAGCAACAGAACCCTGCCGTAGTGGCTTCACGTAAGTTGGATGCCTACTTCTATTATCTCCTTGGCGAAGATCTCCCTGCCGACAACCACTACGACAATCTTCAAGCAGCACGCTCCTGGGGATTCAAGATACCCGACGTGATCCGTAAGTGCCACAGCATGCAGGAGGTGTTCGACTATATCGCCTACTGGGATGTGGAGCGAAAGAACCTGCCGGTGGCAACAGACGGCATCGTGCTGAAGGTAAACTCCCTTCGCCAGCAGCTTAACCTTGGCTTCACTGCCAAAAGTCCGCGCTGGGCTATTGCCTACAAGTTTCAGGCGGAAAGGGCAGTCACGCGCCTCAACTCCGTCTCCTTTCAGGTGGGGCGCACGGGTGCCATCACCCCTGTGGCAAACCTCGAGCCTGTCTTGCTTGCAGGGACGATAGTGAAGCGTGCCTCGCTCCATAACGCCGATATCATTGAGGGCTTGGACTTGCACCTTGGGGACAACGTATATGTGGAGAAGGGAGGGGAGATTATCCCCAAGATTGTGGGTGTGGATGTCGGTTCACGTCCGGTGGTTATGGGGGCAAAGGTTACGTTCCTAAAGACTTGTCCGGAATGCGGCACGCCTTTGGTGCGTATTGAAGGTGAGGCTGCCCACTATTGTCCGAACGAGAGCGGATGCCCTCCGCAGATAAAGGGTCGTATCGAGCATTTCGTTACCCGCAAGGCAATGAACATCAACATGGGTCCCGAGACGGTGGAAGACCTCTACGACGCAGGGCTGGTGCGTAATGTGGCAGACCTTTATACCCTGAAGATTACAGATCTCATGCGCCTGGAACGTTGGGCGGAGCGAAGTGCCCGTAACCTGATGGATAGCCTTGAGGAGTCGAAGAAAGTACCTTTCGAACGTGTATTATATGGTTTGGGCATCCGCTATGTCGGCGAGACGGTGGCAAAGCGTCTTGCAATGGCTTTCCATTCGATGGAGCAGCTGGAAGAGGCTTCTGTGGAGGCTCTTACGGAGGTCGACGAGATAGGAGAGAGGATTGCACTCAGCGTGACCCGTTACTTTGCCGACAAGGGCAACCGCCGCTTGGTTGCCCGCCTGAAGGACGCAGGACTGCGGATGGCAGTGGCGGAAGAGTCTCTTGCCGGTCGTTCGGACAAGCTGAAAGGACTGACAATAGTGATAAGCGGCACCTTCTCGCAGCACTCGCGGGATGAATACAAAGCCATGATCGAGCAGCATGGCGGAAAGAACAGCGGCTCCGTATCCGGCAAGACAGACTATATCCTTGCAGGAGACAACATGGGACCGGCAAAGCTGGAGAAAGCCTCCAAACTGGGTGTGAAGATTATCGGTGAAGATGAATTCTTAAATATGTTGGCGGAATGAAGTTGACGAACTGTTTTTTACGAAGGAAGGTAAAGAAGCTCGCAGGGCGGAAGAACGGGCGGAAATGCCGTTTTTGCACGTTGGATGATGCCCGCAGGGTATTGGTGTTGTTTGATGCAAAAGACAGCGACGCGGTTGAGCCTTGCCTTGAGAAGCTCCGCGCGGCACACAAGGATGTCAGTGTTTGCAAATACACTTCCGGCGATGCGGCAGTGGAAACGGACTGTATGACCGTCTCTGCAAAGACGGACTTGGATATATGGTATATGCCTCGAAAGGCAACAGAGCGGAAGTTCTGTGCCTGCGATGCCGATATACTTATCGACCTCACCCGTCCGGGGAATTATGTCATGCAATACCTTCTCTTGAAGCATCCCGCCCCCTTCAAGGTCGGAGCGAAGAACGGCGGACCCGATTTATACGACCTGACAGTCGCTGTGACAGAAAATGCGGATATGAGGTATGTATTCGAACAGATTGTGTTTTATTTGCAGACAATCCGATTCAAATGATAGAATTTAGCTACTTTTGCGCATCTAAATAACAGAAAGGAATATATCCCCCATGGCAGATATAAACTTGAGAGGAATGGGCGTGGCACTGATCACTCCGTTCAAGAAAGACGAAAGCGTGGATTATGAGGCGTTGGGTAGGCTGGTCGACTACCAGCTGAAGAACGGGACGGATTATTTGGTGGTATTGGGGACTACTGCAGAGACTCCGACTCTCACGGAGGAGGAAAAGAAGAAAATCATTGACCTTGTCGTAACAAAAGTAGGCGGACGTATACCCATTGTCTTGGGGTTGGGCGGTAACTGCACGCGCACCATCGTTGAGAAGCTGAAGACCGACAGCTTCGAGGGCATCGATGCAATCCTCTCTGTTGTGCCTTACTACAACAAACCCTCTCAGGAAGGGATCTACCAACACTACAAGGCTATTGCCGAGGCGACACGTCTGCCGATTATCCTATATAACGTGCCGGGAAGAACGGGCGTTAACATGAGTGCAGCCACGACACTGCGTATTGCCCGTGAGTTTGGGAACGTTGTTGCCGTGAAAGAAGCATCGGGGAATATCACGCAGATGGACGATATAATAAAGAACAAGCCCGCCAGATTCAATGTCATCTCCGGCGACGACGGCATCACTTTTCCGCTTATAACCTTGGGAGCCGTCGGTGTCATCTCCGTTATCGGCAATGCTTTTCCCCGCGAGTTCAGCCGCATGGTTCGTCTGGCACTGGCAGGCGATTACGACAATGCCCGCACCATACACCATCGCTTCACCGAACTGTTCGAGCTGTTGTTTGTCGACGGCAATCCGGCAGGGGCGAAGAGCATGCTCAATGCCATGGGATTTATAGAAAACAAACTGCGTCTGCCGCTCGTGCCGACGCGCATCACGACCTTCGAGAAGATCCGCGACGTGCTTTGCCGGCTTAGCATCAAATGCTGAGTGCGGGGT
>CAVIFD010000049.1:6230-8338 GCA_963641545.1 bacterium
AAATGCCTTCCGGAAATCCGGAAAACATTTTTCAACCTTTAATCCTGTCTTCCGCTTTTCCGGAAGCCACGTTCTTTTAGTGGAAAAGCTGTTTTCTACTTGTCATTGTGGCAACGCTCTTCTGCGGGCTGGTAGAGGTATCGCTTGATACTTCTCTTCGGTGTCTTTTCAAACTCTTCCTGATATAGCTTGAAGTGGGAGACCTTGCTGTAAGCGGGCATCTCCGTGTTCAGCCGGTCGATGTTCTGCTGCATCAGCTGTTCTATCTCGGTGTGACTGATACCGGCTTTGTCCACCTGTTCCCGGTCGGGATAGATAAGTGCCACTATCTTGCCGCCTTGCGAGATGACGAGCGACTCGGCAACGTAGAGCATATTGTTCAGCCGGTCTTCAATCTCCTCCGGATATATGTTCTGCCCGTTGGGACCAAGTATCATTGTCTTGCTGCGTCCGCGGATATACAGAAATCCGTCGTTGTCAATCGTGCCGAGGTCGCCCGTACGCATCCATCCGTCTTCTGTCATGACAGCCCGTGTCGCTTCAGGGTTCTTGTAGTATCCCGTCATGACGTTCATTCCGCGGACAAGAATCTCGCCCACCTCATTCACGGGGTCAGCAGAGTCGATGCGGGCCTCCATGCGGTCGACGATACGTCCGACGGAACCTTGCCTGAAGGTATCCCACTGTTCGTAGGCAATCAGCGGTCCGCATTCCGTCATCCCGTATCCCACGGTGTAGCGAAACTTGATGGAGCGCAGGAACTCTTCCACTTCCTTGTTTATCGCGGCTCCGCCGATGACCACCTCGCCGAACTTTCCTCCAAAGGATTCGTTCAGCTTCGCGGCAATAGCGTCGCGCACCTTCCGGCCGATATACGGCACTTTCAGCAGCAGCTTTATCAGCGGCTTTTCCAGTTCGGGGAACACCTTGTTCTTTATTATCTTTTCGATGATCAGCGGCACGGCGAGTATCAACGTCGGTTTCACCCGGGCGAATGCCTCGGCAATGATCTTCGGACTCGGTATGCGCGTCAGGAAATGCACGTGGCAACCTATGTTCACGCTGTTCAGTATCTCGAACGCCAATCCGTACATGTGCGCCATCGGCAGCATACACACTATGTTGTCGCCCGGATGGATAAACGGCAGATTGTCGGCAGCAAACTGCGTGTTGCTCCACAGGCTGCGATACGGGATCATCACTCCCTTGGAGAAGCTCGTCGTCCCGGAGGTGTAGTTCAGCACAGCAAGCTCGTCGGGCTCTTCCGTATGATAACATACGTCGTCGGCAGTAAACGAGCGGGGGTATTTCTTCCCGAAGTATTCGTTTATCCTCTCGCGCACCGTGCGCACCTCTTTGCTCCGGCTTTTGATGACGGAGAAATCGTCGAGCAGCATGAACAGATCTACCTCGGGCATCATCTCTTCGTTCATGTTCTCCCAATTGTTCGACCCCGCAAGCACGACCTTCGCCTCCGAGTGATTGACGATATGATGGATATTGTCGGGCTTGAACTCGTGCAGGATAGGGACGGCAACGGCTCCGTATGACAATATTCCGAAGAAGCTGATAGCCCAGTTCGACGAGTTGCGCCCCACTAAGGCTATCTTGTCGCCTTTCTTCACTCCGGCATGCTCAAGCAGGATATGAAACTTCGTATGCGGCGTGCGACATCCTTGTAATGGTATGTGTGTCCGTTGTAGTCGGAAAAGGCAGGCAGATCCCAATGTTCTTTTATGCTGCGTTCGATAAGTCCCAGAAATCTGTTTTCCATGAGGCGTGTCTCCATCCGTTATTCGTTTACGCTGACCTTCACAATTGCCTTGCGGATGTTGCCTTCTCCGATGCCAGGGGCATGACCGTCTTCGGGGAAGAAGACGGCAAACTGACCAGGATAGATTTTCACGTAAGCCGTCGGGCGGTCTACATAGAAGGCAATATCTCTTGCCTCGTCGTAGGGCACGGACACTTCCTGCAGCTCGCATCCGGGCTTCCATCCAATCTTCTCCACTCCGCGCAGGGGCAGCTGTATGTCGATGTACCGCCGGTGCGTCTCGATGGCGGCCTCTTTCTCATCCTTACCGGTCATGCCGGCAAGGTTGACGAAG
>CAVIFD010000050.1:0-6404 GCA_963641545.1 bacterium
TCAGCAGGTCATAATGCTCCCGCAGGAAATCTTCATCCAGCGTAAACAGATAATGTTCCCAGATGTGTTGGCAAAGCCATGCGCCACCTACTTGGAACAAGGAATACAGTCCGGTGCCACCGACCATCCATGTTGTCCGCCAGATATCCAGATTGTGGTGAGCCATCCAGCCGCGCGAGTTATACAGGTTCTTTGCCGTCTTCGCGCCGTCGACAGAAGCCTCCCTTGCCATATCGAACATCGGGCCGTGACACTCCGAAAGGTTGGTAATCTCTGCGGGCCAATAATTGATCTCCGCATTACAGTTTATCGTCCAGTTTGCGCTCCATGCCGCCTGCATATCCTGATTCCAGATACCCTGCAGATTAGCCGGCTGCGAGCCGGGACGCGAGGCAGAGATAAGCAGATAACGCCCGAACTGAAAATAGAGAGCCGTAAGAGCAGGGTCTGCGCCGGGTTTATAATCGGCAATACGCTTGTTTATCGGCAGTGCCGCCTCTGCCGACTCCCCGAGGTCGATGCTCACTCTGCCAAACAGAGAGGAGTAATCTGCCACATGCGCCTTGTACAGGTCTTTATAGTCTTTTGTCTCAAGCGATGCGGCATATTTCCGGCAAATGGCCTTCTCGTCTTTTCCATTCACATACGGGTCTTTGTCGAAGCCGTTAAAGCTGGTTGCTGCCACGAAAGCCAACGTCGCAGAGGTTGCATCTTTCACCTGCAGCCTGTCTGCCGAGGGGGCAACGGTTCCTCCCTCCTGCTTCACCAGCAGTCGCCCTTCGAAGCGCATGCCTTTCCCTTCCTTATACACCGGCGGATGAACGCCCGTATAGTTCGGGTCGGTATGATACGGTGCTCTGCCGCTAATCACGACTTGATTGTTCTCCACCTTCACATCATTCACAATCTGACTCGACAGACCGGCAGAGAACGAAAGAGCATGCTTTTTGTCTGCCGAGACATTTATCACAATAGCCTGATCGGGGTACGAGGCGAACAATTCCCGCTTATACTTCACGCCGTCCTGCACATAGGAGACAGTAACCACTCCGCGGCTCAGGTCCAGCTCCCGCCTATAATCGGAGACCGCCCCGCCTTCATTCCATTCCAGCAGAATATCGGCGAGGGGCATGTAGTTCTGATTCCACGGTCCAAGCATATTGGCATCGATGATCTTTTGCGCCTCTGTGTTCTTCTCCTCCAACAGCAGCCGGCGTATCTCGGAGAGACACTTATAAGTCCCCGGTCGTTGCAAATCGCGCGGCTCGCCACTCCAGAACGTATCGTCGTTGGTCCGGATGGTGTCTCGGGTAACCCCGCCATATACCATTCCACCCAAACGACCGTTGCCTATCGGGGTTGCCTCGTACCACGACGCAGCAGGAGCGTCCATATAGAGGATTGTCGAAGAGGCTTGCTTTGCCGGAGGAGTACCTCCGGCGCAAGCCAATAAAGTCAGCGATGCCAAGCACCAAACTGTTTTCACAAAAGTGTTTCTCATATTATTTGTTCACTTAATCAATAACCGGGCTTCTGATCCAATTCAGGATTGATATCCATCTCGCTAAGCGGGAATGGCCATACGTACATATGATCCTCAAAAGTACACTTTCCGCCGGGTGTATCCAAAACAGTCATCACTTCTTTTGCTGTCCGCCAACGAACCAAATCAAAATGGCGCAATCCTTCAAACGCCAGTTCACGTCTTCTTTCCAACCGCAGTTCGTCGCGTGAGACAGAAGTCACAGGGCTCAACCCTGCCCTTTCCTTTATCTCGTTCATACATTTAACAGCCAAAGCGTCTGTAGTCGCGCCGCCACTCTGTTCCAACATAGCCTCGATATACATCAAGTATACATCGGCATAGCGAATGACTATCACGTCATTGTCTGTCCGGAAATCATAATTCGAATACGTATATGTTTCCTTTTTGTATTTATCCATATGCTTCAAGAGCACCCATCCCGTCATCGGTGCCTGTTCCGTAGAAACCTCTTCGCCAAACGGATTGATAAACGTCTTTCCTCCGACACCGGTATAGACATACCATTCCTTGAAACGGACATCGTTCCGGTCATAACACTTCATGAGGTCTTCCAATGGAGCAATCTCATTCTGAAAGTAATATGTCTTTTCCGAATCTTGTCTGTAATCCGGATTCAGATAAGTAATCGAGAACAATATCTCAGGGTTATTGCTCTGACCTTCCCTCTTTATGAAGATTGACCAATAGGAGTCTGCCAAACGGTACATACCCGACTGGATTATGCTCTTTGTAAGGTTCTCCACCATCTTCCAATCACTCCTGAACAAAGCAATTCTGGCTTTCAAAGCCTGTGCCGAAGCTTTCACCGCATGCCCGCTGCCATACGCGACATCCGGCAAATGCTCGATGGCATAATCGATATCCTCGTAAATGAAATCATATACTTCCGAGGCAGGACTCTGCTTTATCTTGGAGGCCTCTACGGAAGAAATAGCTTCCTTATACAGCGGCACATCTCCATAAAAACGGACCAACTCGAAATAGAAGAAAGCCCTCAGGAAACGGACTTCCGCTTCGTACTCGGCAGCTTTAGCATCGCTTATCTTCGCATTTGCCTTGGCTGTGGGAAAATTCTTCATAAAGTTGTTGCAAGCAGCCACGCCTTCGTATCCGGCATTATATATACTTGTAACAAAACCACCGGTCGTTGCCTCTAACGTTCCACGTTGGATAGAAGAAGTAGTAGTATTTGCCCAACAATATGAATTGTCAACGATATTATCCAAACCATATCGATTCCAGTCCATCGCTCCACCTTTCAGCTTCGAATAAACGCCGGCAAGACCACTCTGAATATCCAATTCGGTTTTCCAGAAATTACTCGGTCCCAACTGATCTTGGGGGAACAAATCCATTTCGTTACAGCCGGGCGTAAGAGCCAACAGACCGACAAATAATGTATATATCAAACTCTTTTTCATGGTTGTATATTTTACGTTTTAAAATTTCAAATTCAAACCGAGCGAATAGGTCTTTGCATGAGGATACTGTGCGTGCCAGCCATCACCTGCACGTTCGGGGTCAAAATCCGGATATTTCGTGAAAGTAAGCAGGTTCTCACCGGAGAAGTACACCCGCAGGAAGTCGATGCCAACCTTATTCAAAAGAGTCTTTGGAAGATTATATCCCAACTGCACATTCTTCAATCGCAGGTAAGAAGCATCTTTCAGACCAAAGGTCGAACGCAATCCTGTCATCGGAGCATATCCCCAAGCATAAATAGCAGGAACATCCGTATCCGTGTTCTCCGGCGTCCAAGCATTCAGATATTTGGTGGTAGGAGGCGCACCCTGTGAGAACGGATCCTGACCAAAAGAGTCTGTCCATATCTTACGACGGGTTATCCCCTGGAAGAACACAGTGAGATCCCAGTCCTTGTATCCGACATTGAAGTTGAACGAATACAGCATCTTGGGATAAACGCCCTCGACCATCGTTCTATCTTTTCCATCTATCACACCGTCGTTATTCAAGTCCTTGAACTTGATATCTCCCGGCTGAGGGTTGTTCGGATGTTTCGGCGAATTGGCTATATCTTCTTCCGACTGGAAGATCCCATCCCAGATATACAGATAATGCTCGCCATAAGGCTTTCCTACTTCATAAATGTAACTTCCATAAGAAGGTGCTCTCAGCTCCAAGGTCTTGTTTTTATTGAGAGAAGCCATGAAACCCACTCCGTAGGAAACTTCACCAATCTTGTTCTTATGCCCCAGCTCGAACTCGAAACCACGGTTTCTCAGCTTTCCGTAATTGATTGTCGGAGCACCCATTCCAACGCTTGCAGGGATAGCGGCTTTGGACAGGATTCGGTCTGTTATCTTATTGTACCAGTCGACCGTAGCCGAGATCAATCCGTTACCCAACGAGAGATCCAACCCGACATCTGTTACCGCAGTCACTTCCCATTTCAGCGACTGGTCTTTCAGATCCTTTTGGATCACACCCTGCTGGATGGCACCGTCGAAAATATATCCGGTGCTCGTATAAACTTCCTGATACGGATAATTACCGATTTCCGAGTTTCCTAACTTACCCCACGACAAACGGAGCTTCATATTATCAATCCATCTCGCATTATCCTTGACAAAAGCTTCTTCCGAAAGTCTCCATGCTCCGGAGAAAGACGGGAAAATACCCCAACGGTTATCGGGATGTATCCTACTTGTCCCGTCGTAACGGAAATTGGCTTCTGCCAAGTATTTTCCCTTATAAGAGTAGTTCAAACGTCCGAAAAGAGAACGTATCGCATATTCGGAAATATTACCCTTCAGTTTCTGTCCGGATGTCGATCCGCCGTCTATCTCCGTCATCGAATCCGACGGATAATTTTCGCGCTTGCCATACAATGTACGCGTGCTTTGCGACTCTTCCTGATATCCAAGCAAAGCCCCAAGGCTATGATCGTCTGTTATATCCCAAGAATAGTCTGCCGTCGTATAAAACATACGATAGAACACCCTCTGATCCTCATTCTCCACTCTCTTTTCAGGGAAGAAATCGACAGCATACATGTATTCGTCGGCACCACCGGGTTTATACTCCGATTCCATCAGGTAATAGTACCCTTCCGGATGTGCGGGGTAATGCGTATTCTGGAACTGGTCGTTGTAACGGAAACCGGCTTTCGTTGTCCAGCCCAATTTCATATTATCTTTCTTGATAAAATCGACAATCGCATAGGCTTGTGCGTTGGCAGCCCAGTTCTCCACATTGCGAGAAGTCTCGTTCATTGCCCATATCGGGTTACGGTTCAGCCATTCACCACCGTAGCTTTCCGGCATATTCAAGTAGGAATACCGCCCGCTTCCGTCCGGCAAATAAGGCTTCGTCATAGGACGCTGCTGAACAATCATCAAGACCAACTGCTCGTTCTTATAATACGGTTCATTAAATTTCCCGTTGTAGAAATTACTTATTGCACCTATCTTGATGCGTTCATGCACCTGTGCTTCCAGGTTCATCATTCCCGTGTACCTTTTATAATCATGGTTTGGAAGCAAACCATCCTGCTTCAAGTACCCTAAGGACACGTTGTATGTGATTTTATCCGTACCACCGCTCACGTTGAGGTTGTGCGTCATTTCGGAACCGGTCTTGAAGGTCTCCTCCATCCAGTTGTAATCCGGATATTTATTCTTATCACGATTCGGGTCGCTGTATTTGTCGATCATCTCCTGGGAATACTTCACTTTCCCCGGTATGCGGTCTGCCATCTGATTGTACAGCTTCATGTATGTGGCAGATTCCCACACCTGATCGCTCAGAGCCGTTGCCTGCTGTAAGCCGTAGTTGAAACTATAGGATACCTGTGCCTTACCCGACTTTCCTTTCTTCGTCGTTACCAGGATGACACCGTTTGCAGCACGGGCACCGTATATGGCGGCAGAGGCAGCATCCTTCAGGACACTGATGGACTCGATGTCGTCGGGTGCCAACGTACCCAAAGAACCGACAATACCATCAACCAGCACCAAGGGATCCGAGCTGGAGCCGAAAGAACCTTTACCACGAATGGTTACGCTTCCGCCGTCACGCCCGGGCTGACCTGTGTTGCTGACAATCTGCAATCCGGGGATCTTTCCCTGGATCATATTCTGCACGTTCGGCTGCGGACGGCTCTCCAGTTCCTTCGAGCTGACAGACGACACGGAACCCGTCAGGTTCACCTTCTTCTGCGTACCGAAACCTACGACCACAACTTCGTCCAACCGCTGTGTATCTTCCCTCAAGACAATGTTGAACGATTCTTTGCCCTTGACCCGCATCTCTGTTTTCAGATAGCCGATATAAGACACCTCCAGCACGGCATCGGGGGAGACGGTCAGGGTGAAGCGGCCGTCTATGTCGGTGATGGAGCCGTTGGTCGTACCTTTCTCAACCACGTTCGCACCTATCACCGGCACTCCTGCCTCATCCGTGATTACGCCGGTAATAACCTTCTTGTCCGCTTGGGCAACGGCATCCACGGTTGCTTTTGCCTTGTAGATAATGATATGCCGATCCTTGATCTCATACTGCAAGCCTTGTTTCTTGAGGACCTGATCCAGGATTACATCCACCGTCTGCCGGTGGACCGACACCGATACCTTCTCATCCAGATCGACATCACCGCTCTTCAGGATGATGGAGTACTCCGAATTCTTTTCAATCTCACTGAAAACCTCCTTCAAGGTTTCATTCTTTATCTTCATGTCGAAGCGGGCAGTCTGCGAGTAGACCGAGGCTGCAAACGCGTTGTAGGAAACGACCAGAAAAAGAATAATTATGTTTCTCATGACTGTGATTGTCTTTCGATACCAGGGTCTGCTCGCCCCGGTATCTGCATTGTTTTTCATCATATCGAACAATTTAAATT
>CAVIFD010000050.1:6414-8273 GCA_963641545.1 bacterium
GTAACAAAAAAAATGTATCCGGTTCCGTCTGTCCGGTCGGAACCTTCGGCTTCAAGTCCGTCTGCCGCCAAAGCCGGCGGGACGGCGCAACAATAACTCTTTCAGTTTTCCATAGGCATTAATCTTTCGTTGTTAGTATTTTCTCTTTATCTCAATGGTACCATTATTCTTCTCATACATCCAGTGACGTTTGTGGGATAGCAGGGTGAGTATCTTATCCAGCCCCTCGTCGCTTGCGAAGTGGGCAAAGTAGCGATCGTCCTTCAGCTCCCGGGTTGCTATCGTTATCTTCACGTTGAACCTGCGCTCCAACATCCTTGCTATCTCATCCAGGGTATTGTCCCTGAAATACAGCTCGCCGTCTTTCCACGCCAGGAGCTCGGCGGCATCCACTATGCGGCACTGAAACTCGCCGGTACGGTTGTCGAGCGTCAGCTGTTGGTTCGGCTTCAGCACGATGGCATCCACCGTCTCGGCATTCAGCGGGACAGCCTTCACCGCGCCTTCCTTCAAAGTGACGACCGTATTCATGTCTTCCTCATATGCCTTGAAGCCGAACTTCGTGCCCAGCACCTCCACGATGAGGTTCTCTCCGCGCACCAAGAAAGGGTGCTCCGTATCTTTTGCCACGTCGAAGAAACCCTCTCCCACCAGACTCACCACCCTCTCGTCGCCCACGAACACGGCAGGGTAGGTCAGCTTCGAGCCGCCGTTGAGGGTGACCGCCGTGCCGTCTGCCAAGACCACCTTCGAGGTCATCCCGAGCGGGGAGACCGTCTCTATCATGGCGGCAGAAAGCTGCCCCACCGTAGCTTCGCGACCCATATGATATGCCATGGATGCCGTCAGTACCAACAGAAGTGCGACGGCGGCTGCCATCAGGTAAACAAAGCCCGAGGGCACACGTCGCGCCGCGTCAGCCTCTATCTTCCCGTTCACCCGACGGAAGACAGCCTCCTTACCGGCCTCCATCTGCGCGGAGACATCCGGATGCCCCACTGCAGCCAACACCCTGAGAGCCTCGCTGCATATTTCGTCCACCATCATCTCATTCGTATCCTCTTCGTGTAGCGTCATACCTGTCCGTTCTTCTTCGTTCGACCTCATTTCACCCCCCCCGTCTAAGCAGAAGGTTTTGCCTTCCGTTTCGCCTCACGTCAAGGCTCGGGAAGGGATAATACTTCTTCACCGTATCCACTATCTTGTGTATGGCGATATTCATCTGTTGCTCCACCGTGCCCTCGGCTATCTGCAGTATCTGCGCGACCTCCTTATGCTTCAGATGTTCTTCCCGCACCATCAAGAAGACCAGCTTACACCGCTCGGGCAGCTCGCGCACGGCTCTGTTGTAGACCTCAATCATCTCTTCTTCTATCATCGCGCCATCCACGGTGGCTCGCTCCACCATCAGCTCCACAGGCATATCGTCGATGGAGACGTTCACCGCCCTCTCCATCTGCTTGATGTAGTGGTAGGCTTCGTTGCGGCAGACGGTATAGATCCACGCCTTCAGGTCGTTCTTGTCCGCGAGCGAACGACGTTCCTTCCAGAAGATGAAGAAGGCTTCGGAGACCACCTCTTCGCAGTCCGTGCGGTTGGGCAGGAAGTAATGGATGAAACGATAGACCATCGGATACGCCGCGTCATAGAAAGAGCGGAAGGCACGGCGGTCGCCTGCCGAAACTTTCCTCAGCACCTCATCCGATATGAAGCAAACGTCTCTCATTATCTCTGCCCTTTCTCTGTATTGAGTGTGGTTTTTTCATTTACCTATAAAAGACGATGGTTTTTTAACATTCTTCCGTCTCGGGAAGGGATGTTTCCTCGGGGTTGGCAGCGCGGGGCGAGCTGCCCTTGGC
>CAVIFD010000051.1:0-8260 GCA_963641545.1 bacterium
GTCTCCATGAACGATCCTTCGGAATTGGACAGCCTCATGTCGGCCGAGGAATACAAACAAATGATTGCGAATAAATGACACCCGTTGTAAGCATTATCATGGGCAGCACATCCGACCTGCCCGTAATGGAGAAGACGGCGAAGCTGCTGGATGAGATGGAGGTGCCGTTCGAGATGCACGCTTTGTCTGCCCACCGCACGCCGGCAGAGGTGGAAGCCTTTGCCAAGGGCGCGAAAGAGCGGGGCATCAAGGTTATCATCGCTGCGGCAGGTATGGCTGCACATCTGTGCGGCGTGATTGCCTCGATGACGACGGTGCCGGTGATCGGCGTGCCCATCAACTCGACACTCGACGGCATGGATGCCTTGCTGGCTATCGTGCAGATGCCCCCCGGGATTCCTGTTGCCACGGTGGGTATCAACGGCGCGTTGAATGCCGGAATTCTTGCCGTTCAGATGCTTGCCGTCGGAGACGAGAGGCTTCAAGGCAAGCTTGCCGACTACAAGGAAAGTCTGAAGAAGAAGATTGTAAAAGCCAACGAAGACCTGGCAAAGGTCTCTTTCAAGTACAAAACAAACTGACGGGGCTGTGCGATAGGCGCAGCCTCTTATATTTTAGGGCGTCTAAAAGGAGGCTTTTAGGGCGTCTAAAAGGGGGCTTTTAGGATGTCTAAAAGGAGGCTTTTAGGGCATCTAAAAGGAGGCTTTTAGGACATCTGAAAAGAATGGGGCTGCCAAGCCCGCACAACAACATCGTATATCTACCGAAAATGGAATGTTTCTTTAACTACAATCGCCGCAAGTCGTCGGTCTGCCACGTAGGTGACACGCCGTTGGGAGGTGAAAACCCGATACGTATCCAATCCATGGCAAACGTGTCTACGATGGATACCGAAGCGGCAGTATGCCAAGCCGAACGCATGATTGATGCCGGCTGCGAGTATGTGCGCTTCACCGCACAAGGAGAGCGTGAAGCCCATAATTTGGGAGAGATTCGGAGAATATTACGTGACAAGGGATATACAACCCCGCTTGTTGCCGATATTCACTTCAACCCGAAGGCTGCCGACGCTGCTGCCACGGAGGTGGAGAAGGTGCGTATCAACCCGGGGAACTACGTGGACAGAGTAAAGACGTTCGACCATCTGGAATATACCGAAGAGGAATATGCCGTGGAGCTGCAGAAGATACGAGACCGTTTTGTCCCGTTCCTCGACATCTGCAAGAAGCATGGCACTGCCATTCGTATTGGGGTAAACCATGGTTCGCTGTCCGACCGCATCATGAGCCGGTATGGAGACACGCCGGAAGGGATGGTTGCCTCCTGCATGGAGTTTCTGCGCATCTGCCGTGACGAAGATTTCCATGATGTGGTGATCTCCATCAAAGCATCCAACACTGTCGTTATGGTGCGCACCGTGCGTCTGCTTGTCCGCACCATGGACAGAGAAGACATGCACTACCCGCTTCACCTGGGTGTGACAGAAGCCGGCGACGGCGAAGACGGACGCATCAAAAGTGCCGTCGGGATCGGGGCATTGCTTGCCGACGGCATTGGTGACACCGTCCGCGTGTCTCTCAGCGAAGCACCCGAGGCAGAGATCCCCGTTGCCCGTAAGTTGACCCACTACATACAGAGCCGCCGTGGGCATGCCGCGATCATTGCCTCACCTGCCCCCGGGTATGACCCCGTGACGGCATCACGCCGCCTCACCCGCGAGACGGAAGGTATAGGCGGACATTTCCCTCCCGTTGTCATCTCGGACCGCAGCAGCGGCGACTTCTCCTTCAACGCTTCGTCAATGCCCGATTTCGTGTATGTCGGGGACAGGGATGTCACAGATGTGCCCGACACGCTGCGTCTGCTGGTGGATGCGCACTGTTGGAAAGGGAGACGTAACACCTATCCCCTTTTCTCCGCCTCCGAGACAGAAGAGATGAAAGCCACTGACGCTCCGCTGAAGTTTATCCGTCTCACCTACGAAGACCTGACAGAACAAGTGATAGAAACGTTGCGGGACGAGAGAACGGCTGTGGTGGTGCTGAACACACACCATCAGAACGGTGTCGGCAGTCAGCGTGCCGCCATGCATAAGCTGCTGGCAGCCGGATGTGATGTCCCGGTAATCCTATGTCGCGAATATCACGACAGCGACAGAGAGTCCCTGCAGCTGAAAGCGGCAGCCGACTTGGGCACCCTGCTGCTCGACGGCTTCGGCGACGGTGTTATGATCCGCAGCAGCGAGACGGAAGCATCCGTCATCGACGGTTATATGTTCGGCATCCTGCAAGCCACCCGACAGCGTATCAGCAAGACGGAATACATCTCCTGCCCGAGCTGCGGACGCACATTATATGACCTGCAGACAACCATTGCCCGCATCAAGAGTGCCACCTCGCATCTGAAAGGGCTGAAGATAGGTATCATGGGATGCATCGTGAACGGTCCGGGCGAGATGGCAGATGCCGACTACGGCTATGTCGGTGCCGGACGCGGACGTATCAGCCTCTACAAAGGCAAGGAATGTGTGCTGAGAAACATACCCGAAGAAGAGGCGGTGGAGCGTTTAGTTCAGTTAATAAAGGAGAACGGAGATTGGATTGATTGACCGTTGGCGATCAACTTCCTACCTTTGCGCCGGTTAAACCGATAAAAAAACAAATGGAAATAAGCATCATAAACAAGTCGCACCACCCTCTTCCCACTTACGCAACCGCATTGTCTGCCGGCATGGATATCCGTGCCAACCTGACGGAGCCCGTCGTTTTGAAGCCGATGGAGCGCAAACTTATTCCGACGGGTCTGTTCATTGCCCTGCCGGAAGGATACGAGGCGCAGATGCGGCCCCGCAGCGGGTTGGCTCTGAAGCACGGCATCACGCTTCTCAACACTCCCGGGACGATTGATGCAGACTACCGCGGTGAGATAGGGGTCATCCTGGTGAACCTCTCGTCCGAAGACTTCACCATAAACGACGGAGAACGTATCTGCCAGATGGTGATTGCCTCCCATAGTCAGGTGTGCTGGAGGCCGGTTGAGACGCTCGACGATACGGAGCGTGGCGCAGGAGGATTCGGGCATACGGGGAAACAATAATCTCGTTTGAAATCATGTTGAAGCAGTTGTTACACAGAGCTTGTCTTCTGATGGTCCTGCTCTGTTGGATGCCCTCGCTTGGGGCAGCAGGGGAAGGGACGGCAGAGCAGCGGAAATTCGACTATTTCTTCCTTGAAGGGTTGAACCTGAAGGCAGAGGGGAAGTTCGACGCCGCCTTCGACGCTTTCAGCCATTGCCTCGCCATCGACTCTGTGGCAGCACCCGTACTCTATGAACTCTCCTCGTTTTATGTGCAGATGAACCGGCCGGAGAAGGCGGTTGATGTGTTGCGTCGTGCCGTTGCGGCAGATAGTGGCAACTTCACCTATCGGATGGCACTCGCCACGCTGAGTCGCAACATGGGAATGTATGGCGAAGCTGCCGAGACTTATGAGAAGCTGGTGGAAGACTTCCCCAAGAAGACAGAGCTGAATTATTATCTGGCTGATGCGCTGACGCAGGAAGGCGAGATCGGGAAAGCCATTGATGCCTACAACGCGCTCGAATCGTCTGTCGGCATGAACGAAGCTCTTTCCATGCAGAAATACAAGCTCTACAACCAATTGGGGCAGCAAGATGCCGCCTTTGAGGAGATAGAGAAGCTGGCAGAGAAATATCCGATGGAAGCACGCTACCCGATCATCCTCGGAGACCTTTACCTTGAGAAGAACGACACGGTGAAAGCCCGCTCGTATTACGACAAAGCGCACGAGACAGATCCGGACAACCCTTACTACATCGTGTCCATGGCAAACTACTACGAGGCGACGGGCAACGAAGCCGCCGCCGAAGCCGAGATACTTAATGCCCTGGCAAACGAAAAGCTCGACGTGGAGACCAAAGTGACAGTCCTCTCCCGTTACACACTGAGGCTGCAGCAGTCGCAGAAGGGAACGGAGAGAGCGAACACTCTGTTCGAAGCCCTGCTGGAGCAACATCCGGAAGACACCGATTTGAAACAGATGTATGGCAGTTTGCTGATTACGCAGGGCAAGACCGACGAAGCCCGTTTCCAGTTTCAGCTCGTCACGGAGATGGAGCCCGACAACGCCTTTGCGTGGCAACAACTGTTGAACCTCGCTCTGAGAACAGAAGACATCGAAGAGATAATCCGTATCTGCACCAAATGCCAAACGCTCTTTCCCAATGCTCCGGAATATTACTTCTACCTGGGTATCGCCTATTACAGGCAAGACAAATACCGGGAGGCATTGGATACGTATTATGCAGGTATAGACGTGATCCCCGCAGAGAACCCTCAGCTGAAATCGGACTTCTACGGGCAGATCGGCGACATCTACTACCAGATGAAACAGCTCGACCGGGCATACAAGGCATACGACGAGGCACTGAAGTATAACGACAACAACGTCGTTGTACTCAACAACTACGCCTATTTCCTCTCGTTGGAAGGGAAAGACCTGAAGAAGGCGGAGCGCATGAGCGCGCAGTGTATCAAGAGTGAGCCCGACAACGCAACGTATCTCGACACCTACGCATGGATATTCTTCGTGCAAGGCAACTACACCCTTGCGAAGATATATATCGAAAGCGCGATAGAGAAAGACACGACCAAAAGCCCGGAGCTGATGGACCATTACGGAGACATCCTGTTCATGACGGGAGATAAAGACGGTGCCGTCAGCCGGTGGGAGAAGGCGCGCGAGATGGGGAAAGAGAGCGAGACGCTCAACCGCAAGATTGCCGAGGGTAAATACATCAAAGAGGAGGCGGAAAGATGAGGCTCCCTCTCGCGGCATACATACTGTCGGTTGCCGCAGTGATGCTGTCGGTGCTCTCGGGCTGTAAGTCGCCGAAGAAAGTCGGAGCTGTGACACGCGGAAGCGGTGCAGGGATGCAGAGCGAGCTCTTCGAAGCGATGGAAGAACAGGCTTTCAAGTTCAACACGATGACAGCCCGCATAAACGTGGAGCTGAAGGGGACGGAAAGCGACATCAGCTCGCGGGCAGATTTGAAGATGGTAAAAGACAGTGCCTTTCAGCTGTCGTTCCAGCCGTTCTTGGGCATCGAGATGTTTCGCGCCGAGTTCACGCCGGACAGCGTGAAGATCATCGACCGCATGAACAAACGCTACGTTGCCGAGCGTTATGAAGACATGAAAGGAGATATCCCTCTTGAGCTCAACTTCTACAACCTGCAGGCATTGCTCACCAACCGGATCTTCCTGCCCGGGCAGCGGAGTGTGGACAAGGAGCATTTCAAGCGTTTCAAGAGGGTGCAGGAAGGGGCGACGGCAGAGCTTCGCGTCAAGGACTCGTTCGGACTGCTTTATTCCTTCTTTGCCGACGGCGAAGAGAAGCTGCTCTCCACCCATATAACAGACGCGGCGGGACAAAATGCTCTCGTGTGGGATTATGCGGACTTCCGTGTGACGGACTCTCAGGTGTTTCCGCTGCTGATGAACATAGACATCCTCTCCCGTGGCAGCTCGCAGGGCACCGTCGTGGTGCGTTTCTCACGCGTGCAGACCGACATGCCTCTCGCTTTGGAGCTTTCCATCCCTGCCAAATACAAGCGCATCACCTTCGCGCAGATTCTAAAGTCGATCAGCAACGGAGATAAACAGAAATGAGATATACGTGGTTTGTCATATTCATGATGGTTGCCATCGCCGCTTTCGGACAGAAGTCGCAGAAGGTGATGCAGCTCGAGGAACAGCGCAAGAAGGCGTTGGCAGAGATTGAGACGACCAACCGGCTGCTGAATGAGACCAACATGACGGCACGCAACTCGCTCAACCGCCTTAACCTGCTCTCAAGGCAGATACTCTCACGAAAGAAGGTTATCAGCCTGCTCGGTCAGGAGGTGAGCGAGCTGGATGGTCAGATTGCTGCCACACGGCGCGAGATAACGGCACTTGAGAAAGAGCTTGGCGAAAAACGAAACAACTACAGCAAGTCCGTGCGGGGCATGCACAAACGCCGCAGCACGCAAGACAAGCTGCTGTTCATCCTCTCCGCCGGAGATTTCGCGCAGTCCATGCGCCGATTGCGCTACCTGCGCGAATATGCCGACTGGCAGAAACGGCAGGCTGCCGAGATCACAGACAAACAGGCGGAGATAACACTCAAGCAGAAAGAGCTGGAGAAGACACGCTCGGAGAAGAACGCACTGCTCGGCGTGCGCGAAGAGGAAAACAAAAAGCTGCAAGCCGAGGAAAAAGGTCAGAAGCTCGAAGTGCAGCAGCTCGGCAAGAAGCAGAAGGAGCTGAAAGCCATCCTACGCAAGAAGAAACAGCAGGCAGATGCCCTGAACCGTCAGATCGAACGGCAGATTGCATTGGAGATTGCACGCGCCGAAGCCGAGGCAAAGGCAGCGCGCGAGAAAGAGAAGCCCGCAGGCAAGAAGGCAGACAAAGCCGCTGCCCCGCGCGAAGAGCGCGTTGCCGAGACAAAGGGTGGCTACGCTATGACGCGGGAAGAGAAGAAGCTCTCCGACAACTTTGCCGGCAATCGCGGACGCCTGCCCTACCCCGTTGCCGGACGTCACGCCATCGTCGGTACGTTCGGAGAGCAACAGCACCAGGAGCTGAAATACGTGCGCACCAACAGCAACGGCATAGACATACAGACCACGCCGGGAGCAGATGCCCGCGCAGTGTTCAAAGGGGTGGTGACGCGCGTGTTTGTGATTCCGGGGTACAACAATTCCGTCATAATACGCCACGGCAACTATCTCACGGTGTACTGCAACTTGAGCCGTGTATACGTCAAGACCGGCGACACGGTAGACACCTGTCAGGCGATCGGACGGATATTCTCCGACGAGGAAAGCGGCAATACCACCATCCTGCACTTCCAGCTTTGGAAAGAAAAGACAAAACTGAACCCTACGCTATGGCTCGAATAAAAGACGCGACATTATCATGTACCTTACACTCTTCCTTACTTTTCTGAAAATAGGCGTGGGAACCATCGGCGGCGGGTATGCCATGCTGCCGCTCATCGAGCGTGAGGTGGTGGACCGCGGGTGGCTGACGAAGGAAGACTTCCTCGACCTCTTCGCCGTGGCTCAGTCGCTCCCGGGCATCTTCGCCGTCAACATCTCCATCTTCGTCGGCTACAAGCTGAAAAAGAGTCTCGGAAGCGTTGTCTGCGCCCTGGGGACAATCATGCCGTCGTTTGTCATCATACTTGTCATTGCCACCTTTTTCATCCGCGTGCAAGACAACGAATGGGTGGAGAGGATCTTCAAGGGCTTGCGTCCGGCTGTCGTGGCACTCATTGCCGTGCCGTGCATCACCACGGCGCGCTCCGTCAAGCTGAACCGCTTCACCGTGCTTATCCCCATTGCCGTCGCTCTGCTCATCTGGAAGGCGGGCATCTCGCCGGTGTGGATCATCCTGGCTGCCATTGCCGGAGGATTGGTGTACGGACTGAAAATAAAGAAAAACTGATATGATCTGGCTGCAATTACTCTATGTCTATCTCAAAATCGGCATTTTCGGCTTCGGAGGCGGGTATGCCATGCTCTCGCTGATACAAGCGGATGTTGTCGATCGCTATGGATGGGTCACGCGGCAGGAGTTTACAGACATTGTGGCAATATCGCAGATGACGCCGGGACCTATCGGCATCAACAGCGCGACGTACATAGGCTACACAGCCATTCACAACGCCGGATATCCGCCGTTCATGGCTGTCCTCGGCTCGTGCCTTACCACATTTGCCGTGTGCTTACCCTCGTTCGTCCTCGTGCTGGTCATATCCTACTTTTTCTCCAAGTTCCGGGGCAACAAATATGTCGTCGCAGCCTTCACCGGTCTTCGCCCTGCCACGGTCGGACTGATTGCAGCCGCTGCCTTGCTCCTGATGAACAGCGAGAACTTCATCGACTACAAGAGCTTTCTCATTTTCGGTGCCGCCTTCGTCCTCACGTGGAAATTCAAGCTCCACCCGATCCTCACGATAGCGTTGGCAGGAATCGCCGGAGCAATCCTGTACGCGTAACACACAGAAATCCGAATCGCTGTGGCGAAAATGCCCGTTTTCGTCATAGAGCCGGCTTGCGCTGTCACCAAAAAGTACTTTTTTGCCTCAGAGTCGAGTTGCACAAGCACCAAAAAGTACTTTTTTGCCTCAGAGTCGAGTTGCACAAACACCGGAAAGTACTTTTTTGCCTCAGAGTCGAGTTGCACAAACAC
>CAVIFD010000052.1:0-8161 GCA_963641545.1 bacterium
AAGCACTTTTTTTCCTTCCTGCAAATTGCATGAGACCGGAAAAGCACTTTTTTTCTTTCCTGCAAACTGCATGGACCCGGAAAAGCACTTTTCCACCTTCATGCAAACTGCATGAGACCGGAAAAGTTTTTTGCTGTCTCCAAGAAACCATCCGTGGCGTTTGTGGCGGATAAAATAATATAAATAGTAAGGACCTGTAGACTATGTCGCGAAAATGTTTCTACTTTTGCGGCTTTCTATAAGCAACATGCAACAAACTTATTATTTGATGAAGAATAGATTAAAACTATTTGTGGCGGGATGTATTGCATTGTTTCTGTCCTCTTGTCTGAACTCGGGCGATCAAGATTATGATATACCGACGGATTGCCAGATAATGACGTTTTCGGTAAGTCACGATTCTATTTTGGGCGGGGAATTGGATACGGTAAAGTTTGTGATTGATCAGGTGAACGGGAGAATCTTCAATCCCGATTCGCTGCCGTACGGGACGGAAGTAGGAAAGGTTGTCTGCACGGTTACGTCGGCAACGGGGATGTATTCCATTGAGGTGACTCAGGAAGCCCTGCCGGATTCCACTTTTTATTGGAACAAAGAAGACTCGCTCGATTTCTCCAAACCTGTCAAGTTTGTTACCGCAGCCTACGACGGCGTAACCAAGAAGACATATATCGCGGAAGTAAATATCCATCAGGTGGTGCCGGACTCGATGTGTTGGGAGCTGTATGGTTCCGACGTGTTGGGTTTCTCTGCGAAAGAGCGGAAAGTGATTGCTCGCAGTGATGATGGCGGCGAGTATTATTATATGTACGCGGAAAATGGGAGCGGGGAATATTCTCTGCATGTCTCTGCGGTGTCGGATGCACGGTCTTGGTCGGAGTTGGCTCTTGACGGACTGCCTAAGGGGGAGGTCTGCATCTCGCAGATGACGGAATATGAAGGTGCGTTGTATGTGCCCACCACGAAGGGCGCACTGCTTTGTTCCGAAGACGGACAGAGCTGGGCGGCGGTTGACCTGCCGAACAACGTGAAGGCACTGCTTGGTGCCGTCCCTGTGGTAAGCGGCAGTGTGTTGCGTCAGTCTTCTTTCCTCTCTGCCATCATTGACGATGAGGGGGCTTTGAAGTTTGCCTATATGAATGCGGAAAAACAGTGGACTGCGGGCGACGACGTGCCGGACGGATTCCCTGTGAGCGGCTTCGGTGCGCTTACATACTATTCTTTCGGAAGTAAGCGAAACAGTTTGACCGTTGTTGCAGGGAAAGATAAAAACGGAGTGCTGCTCAACTCGGCATGGGCTACCATGAACGGCGGGCAGTGGGCATTGCTGACCGACGTTGAATCGGACTATTTCGACGAGCGAGAGGGTGTGATGCTGTCGTCTTACGACGGCAAGTTCTGCTTGATTGGAGGTATCGACGATGCCGGTGAGGCGCGGAAAGACATATATTTCTCGACAGACCAAGGTGTGACATGGGCATTGTCGGACACCTTGACTCTGATGCCCGACGACTACGCGGCAAGAGGTTTTGCCTCCGTCATTGTGGATAAAGACAATTTCATGCTGATTTTCGGAGGGAAAGAAGCCGGCTCTACGGTTGATTTGGATCAGATCTGGAGAGGGCGTATAAACCGTCTCGGTTTTGAGGATTAGAAAAGTTCGTGAAGTGGAAGTATAATTTCGGGAGGGGTTTGACGTTAGAAAAGAAGGTGCAGTAACATAACAGCCAAAGTGTATGACTTCAACTTTTTTTCAACGGACGCTTGTCTTGATATTATTTGCCGGAATGTTTGCCGGTCTTCACGCGCAAGAATATAAATACGAAATAGGCGGAATGGCAGGAGGTGCGTTCTACATGGGAGATGCCAACAAAAACGCATTTTTCAAGGGGATGAATCCTGCTGCCGGAGTGGTGTTTCGTTATAATGCCAACTTCAGGTGGGCATTGAAGGCAAATCTGATGTGGGGGCAGGTCTCGGGTAGCACGGAAGGCTTGGATAATGTTTTTCCGAATAATGCCGAGGCTTCGTTCAGCCGCAGCTTGGTGGAGCTGGGCGGACAGATGGAGTTCAACTTCTTTCCGTACAGCGACAAGTTTGCCTACGCCGGTGCGAAGCGTTTCTCCCCGTATGTCTTCTTGGGGTTGGGTGTTACGTACGGCACAGGGAGCGATGCCTTTTTCGGACCGAACATCCCGTTGGGGGTGGGCGTGAAATATAAAGTGAAGAACAGGATCAATCTGGGTTGCGAGTTCTCTTTCCGTAAGCTGTTCGGCGACGGCTTCGACGTTACGGACGAGGGAAATGCGATGCTGGATAATCCGTATCGTATAGGCAGCAGTTTTTTGAAGAACAAGGATTGGTATTCATTCCTGCTGTTGTCTGTCACATGGGATTTCGGTCCGCGTAACAGACCGTGCAATAGTAAAAACAGTAACAGTACGTTGAGGTACTGAGAAACGATATGTCGATGAAAGATGAAATAGACAGAAGCAGGTTGCCGCAACATGTGGCAATTATTATGGACGGCAACGGACGTTGGGCAAAAGCGCAGGGCAAAGATCGCAGCTATGGCCATCAGGAAGGCGTTGTGTCGGTCCGTAAGGTTGTTGAGGCTGCTACGGCTATCGGGTTGAAGTATCTCACGGTGTATACGTTTTCCACCGAAAACTGGAATCGCCCTGAAGAAGAAGTGAAGGCATTGATGGGTTTGCTCGTCTCTGCCATTCATCGGGAGACGCCGGATCTGATGAAAAACAATGTGCGTCTGATGGCGATCGGCAATCTGAGCCGTCTGCCGGAGGAAGCATACGCGACGTTGCAGGAGTGTATCGGAGAGACATCTGTCAATACGGGGACAACCCTTATCCTTGCTCTCAGTTATTCTTCCCGCTGGGAAATAACGGAAGCTGTGCGGCGGATTGCCGCCGAAGTGTCGGAAAAGAAAATACTCCCCGGCGACATAACCGAGGAGACCGTCTCGGATCATTTGACGACAAAAGGCATTCCCGATCCGGACCTGCTGATCCGGACAGGAGGGGAGAAGCGCATCAGTAACTTTTTGCTTTGGCAGTGTTCGTATGCGGAATTCTACTTTACCGATGTCTTTTGGCCCGCGTTCAGGGAAGAGGAACTATATGAAGCTATATTGTGTTATCAGCGGCGCGAACGCCGTTTCGGTAAGACGAGTGAACAAATAAATTTATAAACGATAGCTGTAAGATGTACAGAGGAATAGTGCTGTTTTTTATTTTCCTGGGTTTTGCTCGTGGAGCATTTGCTCAGGAAAGTGACACTGCCAAGGTTGAAGTGCCGGCGGAAGTGCCGGTCATTAACTACTCGATGACGCCTAAGCGGTATAAGATTGCCGATATAAAGGTGACGGGGGTTAAGAATTATGATGATTTTGTGTTGATTGGTTTCTCCGGACTGTCTGTTGGCGATGTGGTCAACGTGCCGGGCGACGAGATTACAGCAGCAGTGAAGCGTTTTTGGAAACACGGGTTGTTTTCGGACGTGAAAATTCTGGCGACTAAGATTGAGGGCGACGAGGTTTGGCTGGAGTTTCGCCTCAAACAACGCCCTCGTATATCGGAAGTGAACTATCATGGTATCAAGAAGGGCGAGCGGGAAGACCTGGAAAATAAATTGGGCTTGAAAAAGGGATTTCAGATTACTCCGAACGTGATCGACCGAACGAAGATTCTTATCCAAAAGTTTTTCGACGGCAAAGGGTTCAAGAATGTGGATGTGGATATTGTGCAGCGCGACGACCTGTCGAAGGAGGGTGAGGTGATTGTGGATATCAATATCGACAAGAACGAGAAGACAAAGATCCACCGCATCTACTTCGAAGGTAACGAGAAGATCTCTGCCCGCACCTTGAAAAAGGCAATGAAGAAGACGAACGAAAAGTTCAGCCTGTTCAACGACTGGAAGACAAGTATCCTCGAGGCGTTCAGTACGAAGAAATTCACTACCGAGGAATACGAGAAAGACAAGCAAAACGTCATTGCCAAATACAACGAGTTCGGTTATCGGGATGCCGTGTTGCTGTCGGACAGTGTGGTGAACTATGACGAGAAGAAGGTCGACATTTATCTGAAGCTGGAGGAAGGAGACAAGTATTACCTGAAAGACATACGTTTTGTTGGTAATACGCAGTATGCTTCAGACTACCTTGAAGCCGTTCTCGGGATGAAACCGGGTGAGGTGTACAACCAAAAGAAACTGACCGAACGCCTCTCGACCGACGACGATGCCGTGTCGAATGTGTACTACAACAACGGATACATATTCTTCAATGCCGACCCCGTGGAAGTGGATGTCGACAACGACTCCATCTCTTTGGAAGTGCGTATCCAGGAAGGTCCGCAGGCTACCATCAACCGCATAATCATCAACGGTAACGACCGACTGTATGAAGATATCGTGCGCCGTGAGCTTCGGACCAAACCGGGTATGTTGTTCAGCCGTGAAGACCTGATGCGTTCCGTTCGTGAGATTGCACAGATGGGGCATTTCGATCCGGAGAACATGGACCCGAAGCCTATCCCCGATCCTGAAAACGGGACAGTGGATATACAGTACAATCTGACCTCGAAGGCAAACGACCAGGTGGAGTTCTCGGCAGGTTGGGGACAAACGGGTGTGATCGGTAAGTTGAGCTTGAAGTTTACGAACTTCTCCATGAAAAACTTCCTGAACCCGAAGACGTATAAAGGTATCATTCCGCAGGGCGAAGGTCAGACACTGACGCTGAGCGGGCAGACGAACGGACGTTACTATCAGGCATACAGCATTTCGTTCCTCGACCCATGGTTCGGAGGGAAACGCCCGAATTCGCTTTCCGTCAGTGCATATTTCTCCAAACAGACGGACATGAATTCCAACTATTATAATAACAGTCTGTCGAACTATTACAGCAGTTACCCCTACTACTATGGTAGCAGTATGTACGGAGGATACTACGGCAGCTACGGCAATTACTATAACAACAGCTATGAGCTGGCATACGACCCCGACAAATCGATCATGATGTTCGGTCTTTCTGCCGGTTACGGTAAACGTCTGAACTGGCCCGACGACTATTTCCAGTTTATGGCAACGCTCAACTATCAGCTCTATATGATGCACGACTGGGCGTACTTCCTGGTTCAGAACGGTAATTGCCACAATGTAAACCTTGAACTGCTCCTGCAACGTAACTCCATCGACAACCCGCTGTATACTCGTCGCGGTTCGCAGTTCTCGTTCTCTGTCAGTGCCACGCCTCCCTACTCTTTGTGGGACGGAAAGGATTACGCAAGCATGAGCGACGACGATGAGCAGAAGTTCAAGTTTATCGAATACCATAAATGGAAGTTCAAAGCAAAGATCTTCTCTCCGCTGGCTCCGCTGACGGTTAAGCGTACGCCGGTGTTGATGACGCGTGTGGAATACGGCTTCTTGGGGTCTTACAACAAGAACAAGCGTTCTCCGTTCGAGACATTCTATATGGGTGGTGACGGTATGAGTGGATATTCATACACTTATGCGACGGAGACGATTGCCTTGAGGGGCTACGAAAACGGTAGTATCGCAGGTAACAACGGATACAGCTCGTATGGCTATGCCTACTCGCGTCTGGCAATGGAGCTGCGTTATCCGTTCCTGCTCGAGCCGTCGTCCACAATCTACGGTCTTGTGTTTGTGGAAGCCGGTAACGCCTGGAGAGAGCTGAAAAACTTCAATCCGTTCGACTTGAAACGCTCTGCCGGTGTCGGTGTCCGTATCTTCTTGCCGATGATCGGACTGATGGGTATCGACTGGGCGTATGGTTTCGACAAGGTGGACGGCTCGCGTAGCGCGGGTGGAAGTAACTTCCACTTTATTATCGGACAGGAATTCTAACTATATAATAAGGAAAGCGTATGAAAAAGATTATCGTTTTGAGTTGTATGATGCTCCTCTGCTCTCTTGCGGGCAGTGCACAAAAGTTCGCTTTGATAGATATGGAGTATATCCTTAAGAATATTCCGGCATACGAGATGACCAACGAGCAGTTGAGCCAGGTTTCGAAGAAGTGGCAAAACGAAGTGGATGCGCTCCAGCAGGAAGCGCAGAATATGTATAAGACCTATCAGAGCGACCTCGTGTTTCTCTCTGCCGAGATGAAGACGAAGCGTGAGGAAGAGATCGTGAAGAAGGAACAGGAGGCGCAAGATTTGAAACGCCAATATTTCGGTCCGGAAGGCGAACTGTACAAGAAACGCGAAAGCCTGATGAAACCTATACAGGACGAGATATACAATGCTGTAAAGGAGATTTCGGAAGATAAAGGCTACCAAATGGTGATCGACAGGGCTTCGGCAATGAGTATCATTTTTGCCTCTCCGAAAATAGATATCAGTAATGAAGTGTTACTCAAATTAGGATATTCAAAATAAATACATACATTTGCGCGGTGAATGTGAGACAGACACTGCTCAGAGTAATAATAAAAACAAATGATAGAAATGAAGAAACTGATTATTTTTTTGTTGATGGTCTTGCCACTGGGCGTTTTTGCACAGGAAGCAAAGGTGGCTATTGTAAATTCTAACGAGATAATGGCAGCGATGCCGGAGCTGACAGCCATGCAGGAATCTTTGAAGCAGATGAACGATAAATACACTGCGGAAATGAAGACGATGGAAGATGAGTATCAGAAGAAGTATTCCGACTTTGTCGCTCAGCAGGATTCAATGACCGAGAACATAAAAGTGAGAAGGATGCAGGAGTTGCAGGATATCGAGCAGCGTGTGCAGAACTTTATGCAGGTTGCCCGTCAGGATATGGACAAAAAGCAGCAGGAACTGCTTACCCCGATACAGGAGAAGGTTCGTGCCGCGATTAAGTCTGTCGGCGACGAGAACGGATACGCGTATATCTTCGACAACAATCCCGGTATAGTTCTTTATACGGGCAATGCCGCTATCGACGTGACTCCGATGGTTAAGACCAAATTAGGATTAAAATAGGAAATACATCTCCGAAAACCACGAAGCAGGGGGCGCTTTTCTTTTGAGAAGCACCCTCTGCTTGCATTTGGAAGGAAAGGAAAAGCATGTTTTCAGAAGAAAAGGGACCGATCGGTATTTTTGATTCCGGCTATGGCGGGCTGACAGTCTTCGACAAGATACGTCGAGCCATGCCGAACTACGACTACATTTATCTGGGCGACAATGCGCGTGCCCCGTATGGCGGGCGTTCGTTTGAGGTTGTCTATCGGTTTACGCGTCAGGCTGTGATGAAACTGTTTGAGGAAGGCTGCCGGTTGGTTATCCTTGCGTGCAACACGGCTTCAGCAAAGGCTCTGAGGAGTATTCAGCAAATCGACCTCCCCGAATGGGACGCGTCGCGGCGTGTGTTGGGCGTTGTCCGTCCGACAGTCGAGGTGATGGACAAGGTGAGCACGACGAAGCATGTCGGCATTTTGGGTACGTCGGGCACGATCTCTTCGCAGTCGTACTCGATTGAGATAGAGAAAATGTTTCCGCACATAAGGGTGACAGGCGAGGCTTGTCCGATGTGGGTGTCTTTGGTAGAGAATGGCGAATACAGCTCTCGGGGGGCGGACTATTTTGTTAAGAAGCATCTTGACCATATCCTGTCCGTAGACCCTGAGATAGATACTTTGGTACTCGGATGTACGCATTACCCTCTTTTGTTGGAGAAAATAAGGCGGTATCTGCCGAAAGGGATAACCGTGCTTTCGCAGGGCGAATATGTGGCAGACAGCCTGGTGGACTACCTGCGTAGGCATCCGGAGATGGACTGTCGGCTTACACGAGGCGGCGGATGCCGTTTCCTGACAACAGAGTCGGCTGAGAAGTTCTCCGAAGCGGCTTCTGTCTTTCTGAAAAATCCGATAGAGGTCGAACAGATATCCATCGACTGATATTTGCTCCGGAAAATATCTTTTCTTGTCCCATGCAGACTGCATGGAAGTTTCAACAAAAGTTTCATCGTCCGTGCAGACTGCATGAAGGTCTCAACAAAAGTTTCATCGCTCGTGCAGACTGCATGAAGGTTTCAACAAAAGTTTCATCGTCCATGCAGACTGCATGGAAGAAAAAAAGCTCTCTTTGTCTTTGACTGAAAAAAGTTGACTCACAATAGGAGTTAACGATGTATCAAT
>CAVIFD010000053.1:0-8152 GCA_963641545.1 bacterium
CACCTATGGAGAGACAACTGATTTTAATGCCGCGAAGAAGTTGCGCCGAGAGGTTGCGAAGGATTTCAAGGATGCATTTATCGTAGCCTTTAAGGATGGAAAAAAGGTGAAATATTAAATGGAACACATAATCGGAGAGGGATGAAAAGTATATTGACCAAGGAAGCAAAGATTGGGATTGTGAGTATTGTCAGTTTGGTGTTGCTTTATTTCGGGATTAACTATCTGAAGGGGATAAATCTGTTCAAACCGGTAAATCATTACTTTGTTACATTCCATAATGTGAAGGATGTAACTGTGTCGAGCCCCGTTTATATAGATGGCTTTAAGGTCGGGCTGGTCAGAAGTATAGCTTATGACTATGAGAACACAGGAAAGATATCTGTCGAGATCAGCCTCGACGACGAGATGAAACTGACCAAAGGGAGCTATATAACCATTGTAAAGACGTTTTTGAGTGGAGGCGAACTGCATATCCATCTGAATAAATACGTGAAGGAATACTTGAGCCCGGGGGCTGTTATTGAGGGTTGGACGCAAGAAGACATGATGCAGGCTGTGCAGGAGAGAATCTTGCCCGGGGTGGAGGTGCTTCTTCCCAAGCTGGATTCTATATTGGGAGGGCTGCAGACTCTGATCAATCACCCGGCGATAACCCGTTCTTTGGATCATATCGAGAAGACCACCGGCAATTTGGAGGCTTCAACAAACAGACTGAACAGTATGCTCAGTCATGATGTCCCCGAAATCGTTTCCGACCTGAAGATTATAACCGGCAATTTCAATGAGGTGAGTACAAATCTGAAGGACTTGGATCTTGCCACAACAGTCAATTCAATCAATGCCACGGTGGCAAACCTGCAACTCACAACCGACAAGCTGAACCGAAAGGATAATACCATAGGTCTGCTGTTGAATGATAAAAGTTTGTACCTGAATCTGGATAGTACGATGCTTAATGCATCCCGTTTGTTGTTGGATTTGAAGCAGAATCCAAAAAGGTATGTCCATTTCTCTGTCTTTTGATAAGGAGTTGACCGGACGAGCTTTTATTATTTGGAATACGTCCAATTTATAAGAAGTTTGTGCGGATGATTCTTCGTGCCAATATAACGTCTTTGATTATTGGGAGATAACTTCCGACGGATGCCGTTTTTACATAAGGAGCGGCTGAATGGTGTGGTTTATGGGAAAAGCGTTGAAACAACTGTTTCGCGGGAGGACGCGTGCTTAAATGTCTGTGAATCAGATCGGGTTTTTATAACTATTTGAGGGTAAAAGGGGTATTATGTATTTGAAAAGACAAAATATTGGGGCATTTTTTTTTCCTGAATTAATGCTCAAACTTTGCGCTCGAGAAGGATAAAAAGAAGTATAGTTGGAAGATTAGGAAAAGATCATGCATACCGAATATCAAACATTGTGGAATAGATGCCTCGCAGTTATAAAGGACATTGTGCCGGAGGCGGCGTTCAATACTTGGTTTGTGCCAATCGTTCCGTTGTCTTATGAAGACAACAAGTTTACGATTCAGGTGCCGAGCCAGTTCTTTTATGAATATCTTGAAGAAAAGTATGTCAACGTTCTGAAGGTTACGTTGTATCGCGTGATTGGTCAGGGTACGGCGCTTAACTATCGTATTATGGTGGATAAGACGACCGGTGGCACGGTAGATTATCCGGCGGAAAATGGTTCGGTGGTGACGGGAAAGGTTGCTTCGGGAGGCGTGAGCAAAGCTCCGAATCCGTTTATGCAGGTGACGCCGCAGGATTTAGACCCTCAGCTTAATTCCAAGTACAATTTCGACAACTATTTTGAAGGTGTGAGCAACAAGCTGGTGCGTACAGCGGGTGAAGCTGTTGCGGAAAATCCGGGGAAAACCACCTTTAACCCGTTGTTTATTTTCGGACCGTCCGGTGTTGGTAAAACACATTTGTGTCATGCCATCGGAACTCGTATTCGCGAATTATATCCGGAGAAAAGAGTGTTGTATGTCTCTTCTCATCTGTTTCGTGTGCAGTTTACTGATGCAGTTCGCAAGAATACGACGAATGACTTCTTGAATTTTTATCAGAGTATTGATGTCTTGTTGCTGGATGACATTCAAGAACTGATAGGAATGGACAAGACGCAGAATACATTCTTCCACATTTTCAACCATCTCCATCAGTTAGGCAAGCAGTTGGTTCTTACTTCGGATAAGGCTCCGGTTGATTTGCAAGGCTTGGAAGAGCGATTGATTACCCGTTTGAAATGGGGGCTTACGGCTGAGTTGTGTCGCCCGGATTTGGATCTTAGGAAAAAGATCTTGAAAAATAAGATCAATCACGATGGTGTTGTCATCTCAGACGAGGTGTTCGATTTTATTGCAGATAATGTGACGGAGAATGTTCGTGACCTGGAAGGCGTTGTTGTCTCGTTGATGGCAAATGCTCTCATTAATAATAAGGAGATTGATTTGCCTTTGGCTAAACGTGTCGTTGGTCAGGCTGTGCATTTGGAGAAGAAAAAGATTTCTGTTCAGACTATTCAGGAGATTGTCTGCGATTACTTCAAATTGGATCAGGAGGTTATTCAGACTAATTCCCGAAAACGTGAGATAGTGCAGGCGCGACAGATAACGATGTATCTTGCCAAGAAGTACACAGATTGTTCTTTTTCTCATATAGGTAAGATTGTCGGTAAGAGAGATCATGCTACGGTGTTGCATGCTTGCAAGACAATTAAAGACCAGATGGAAACGAGCAGGACGTTTCGTTCTTCTGTGGAAGAGATAGAAGTGAAGCTTAGAAGCTGATTTTTTTATAATACTATATTGTCGTGGATCATAAGACTTACTCGTTTGATGAGGCTTATAAGGCTTCGTTGGAATACTTTACAGGTGATGAACTCGCAGCGAAGGTGTGGGTGAACAAGTATGCTTTGAAGGATGCTTTCGGGAATATTTATGAGAAATCTCCTGTGGATATGCATCACAGGTTGGCGAACGAGATTGCCCGTGTGGAGGAGAAATATCCGAACCCGTTGTCTGCCGATGAGCTTTACGGTTTGTTTGACCACTTCCGTTACATCATTCCTCAGGGAAGTCCGATGACGGGGATTGGAAATGATTACCAAATCGCGTCGCTTTCCAATTGCTTTGTTATAGGATTGGACGGGGTGGCAGATTCGTATGGGGCGATTATCCGTATTGATGAAGAGCAGGTTCAGCTGATGAAACGCCGTGGAGGAGTAGGGCACGACTTGTCGCATATCCGTCCGAAGGGTTCGCCGGTTAAGAATTCGGCACTGACTTCGACCGGTTTGGTTCCGTTTATGGAGCGTTATTCCAATTCGACGCGTGAGGTGGCACAAGACGGACGTCGTGGTGCGTTGATGCTGAGTGTGTCGATTAAACATCCGGATTCGGAGTCTTTTATTGACGCAAAGATGACAGAAGGCAAAGTGACGGGTGCCAATGTCTCGGTTAAGATTGACGATGAATTTATGAATGCCGTGATTGGCGGCAATCAGTACAGGCAGCAGTACCCGATCGACTCGGACGAACCGACGACGGTAAAAGAAATAGACGCTCGAACACTGTGGAAGAAGATTATTCATAACGCGTGGAAGTCTGCTGAGCCGGGAGTGTTGTTTTGGGATACTATCCTTCGTGAGTCGGTCCCCGATTCGTATGCCGATCTTGGTTTCCGTACAGTTTCCACAAACCCTTGCGGGGAGATTCCGCTTTGTCCGTATGATAGCTGTCGTCTGTTGGCAATCAATCTGTATTCTTACGTTGTAAATCCGTTTACGGAGAATGCTTATTTCGACTATGATCTGTTCAGGAAACATGTAGCGTTGGCACAACGTATCATGGACGACATCATCGATTTGGAATCGGAAAAGATTGAAAAGATATTGGAGAAGATTGATTCGGACCCGGAGTCAATGGAGGTGAAATCGGCGGAACGTCATTTGTGGGAAAAGATTCAGAAAAAGACATTGCAGGGGCGTCGTACAGGCGTCGGTATCACGGCTGAAGGAGATATGATTGCAGCATTGGGTCTGCGCTATGGAACGGAAGAAGCTACTGAATGTGCAGAGAATGTTCAGAAAACGTTGGCATTGGCAGCATATCGCTCGTCGGTGGAAATGGCGAAAGAACGCGGTGCATTTGAGATATACGATTCCAAACGAGAAGAAAACAATCCGTTTATCAATCGTCTTCGTGAGGCTGATCCGGAGCTTTATGCCGATATGAAGAAATACGGTCGCCGTAATATCGCGTGTCTGACCATTGCTCCGACCGGTACAACCAGTTTGATGACACAGACATCTTCGGGTATTGAGCCGGTGTTCCTTCCTGTATACAAACGTCGCAGGAAAGTGAACCCGAATGATGCGGCAGCGCGTGTGGATTTTGTGGATGAGACGGGAGATGCATTTGAGGAGTATGTGGTGTTCCATCATAAGTTTGTCGACTGGATGCAAGCCAACGGCTATTCTGCATCCAAGAAGTATACTCAGGAAGAGATTGATGAACTGGTTGCGAAATCACCGTATTACAAGGCTACGTCGAACGATGTGGACTGGTTGCAGAAAGTTCGCATGCAGGGACGTATCCAGAAATGGGTGGATCATTCCATCAGTGTGACCATCAACCTGCCTGCCGATGTGTCGGAAGAGTTGGTGAATGAGTTGTATGTCGAGGCTTGGAAGTGTGGCTGTAAGGGCTGTACAGTCTATCGTGACGGTTCGCGTTCCGGTGTGTTGTTGTCGACCGACAAGAAAAAGAAAGGTGATTGCAATTGTATGGAGCCGCCGATAATCGTTTCCAAACGTCCGCGTGAGTTGGAAGCCGATGTGGTTAAATTCCAAAACAACAGAGAGAAGTGGATTGCTTTTGTCGGCTTGCTTAACGGTCGTCCATATGAAATCTTTACCGGTCTTGCAGACGATGAAGAGGGTATCATGTTGCCAAAGAACGTATCCAAGGGTTCGATTATCAAGAGCTATGATGACGACGGAAAGAAGCATTATGATTTCCAGTTTAAAAACAAACGTGGTTATAAGATGACCATCGAGGGTTTGGACGGGAAGTTCAATCCGGAGTTTTGGAACTATGCCAAGCTGATTTCCGGTGTGTTGCGTTATGGCATGCCTATCGACCAAGTTCTCAAGTTGGTTCAGGGAATGGATCTGAAAGACGAGTCGATCAATACCTGGAAAAATGGTGTTGAGCGTGCTTTAAAGAAATACTTGCCGAACGGCTTGACAGTGAAGGGGCAGACATGTCCGAACTGTGGTTTGGAAACACTTGTATATCAAGAGGGGTGTTTGATCTGTACCAACTGCGGGGCATCAAGGTGCGGATAAGCCGACCGGCGGAAGTAGACGGGGGTACACATGAAAATCACCTTTAACATAAACTTCCACACTGTTTGGGGGCAGAGGTTGTATGTCGTTGGTTCTATTCCTGAGCTTGGCTTGTGGAATCCTGCCTTGGCGGCAGAAATGAGCTATAAGGGGGATGGAAACTGGCAGCTTGAGATAGAGACGGCATTGCCCGCAGAAACCTTAGAGTATCGTTATTTCTTGAGCACCGGCGAAAGGCGCATATTCGAAGAGTGGGAGAAAAACCATTGTATAACGTTCGAAGGTCATTCTAACCATTACATTCTTTATGACTATTGGCAGATACGTCCGGCGAACAAGGCTTTTTATTCTTCGGCTTTTACCAAAAGCTGGTTCGCTCATCCTCGTGACGCACATGAAAGAACGGTGAAAAGCGGAAAGAGACTTACCATCAAGGTTTCTGCCCCTCGTGTGGAGAAGTCGCAAAGCGTTATCATTACCGGAAATCAGGATTGTTTGGGGAATTGGCAGCCGGACAAAGCTCTGAGGCTTAGTTGCGATGCGTCTTCGGATTGGTATATCGACCTCGATGCGGATGACATTACTTATCCGTTGGAATATAAATTCCTTGTGTTCGACAACGAAAGACAAATCCCTTTGTATTGGGAAGAGAACGAGAACCGGAGAATAGATTTGCCTCGGCAGGAATGTGGGGAGACGGTGGTGGTTTCCGGTCTGTGTTTTCGTGACAATCTGCCTTTGTGGCGATGTGCGGGGACTGTTGTTCCCGTGTTTTCTTTACGCTCGGAGCAAGGGTTTGGTGTGGGCGATTTAGGAGACCTGCGGATGATGGTCGACTGGGCGAAGAAGACGCATCAGCGTATCATTCAGGTGTTGCCGATGAACGATACGACCACCACACATACGTGGAAGGATTCTTATCCGTATAGTGCCATCTCCGTGTATGCGCTCCATCCGATGTATATCTGTCTGTGGCAGATGGGGGAGCTGAAGGATGCCGGTCGGATGGCATTCTATAAAACCAAACAAGGGGAGCTGAATGCGAAAGACTCGGTGGATTACGAGGCAGCGGTAAGGTATAAAGTGGCATACTGCCGTGAATTCTTCAAAGAGGAAGGGCAGACAGTCTTGTCTGCTTCGGAATATCGTGAGTTTTTCGACCGTAATCAGTCATGGCTTGTTCCGTACGCAGCTTATTGTTATCTGCGTGACAGGTATGGGACGACAGACTTTAACATGTGGGGCAAGTATGCGACATATAACCCGTCGCTTATACGTGAACTATGTTCGGAGAAAGGAGATGCCTACTCGGAGATATCGTTCTACTATTTCCTGCAATACATACTCCACCGACAGTTCAAGTCTGTTTCCGATTATGCCCGAGAGAACGGCATTGTCTTGAAAGGCGATCTGCCTATCGGGGTGAGTAGGACGAGCGTTGAGGTGTGGACAGAGCCGCAGTATTTCAATATGAACGGTCAGGCGGGTGCGCCTCCCGACGATTTCTCCGTGAACGGACAGAACTGGGGCTTCCCGACATACGACTGGAGGGAGATGGAGAAAGACGGCTTCTCTTGGTGGAAGAGGCGTTTTTGGAAGTTGGGCGACTACTTCGATTGCTTCCGCATAGACCATATATTAGGCTTCTTCCGTATATGGGAAGTTCCGCTCCGGTACATTCAAGGGCTTTGCGGTCATTTCAATCCGGCTTTGCCTCTTACTAAGGGTGAGATAGAGCGATATGGCATGGCGTTCAACGAAGCCCGGTTTACAACGCCGCATATCAACCGTCGGTTTCTCCCCGAGCTGTTTGCTGGCAGGGCAAAAGATGTGGAAGGAACATATCTGGCACAGTCGTCGTCCAATCATTTTGTCTTAAAACCGTTTTGCGATACGCAACGAAAGATAGACGCTCTGTTTGATGGAAAGACGGACGAAGACTCACGGCGGATAAGGAACGGCTTGTTTACGATTGCGGGCGAGGTCCTTTTCCTTCGGGACGGTAAGGAAAAGGAGAAATTTCATCCGCGTATTTCCGCAAGTCGTTCATATATGTACAGCGAGCTGAGTGCGTCGGACAAGTATGCTTTCGACCGGATGTATTGGGACTTCTTCTATCATCGTCACAACGACTTTTGGAAAGAACAGGCTCTTGGCCGTCTGACTCCGTTGACGGAATGTACCGATATGTTGGTGTGTGGTGAGGATTTGGGGATGATACCCGACTCTGTGCCCGAGGTTATGAACAAGCTCGGGATACTCAGCCTTGAGATAGAGCGGATGCCCAAAAGTCCGATGTGCGAGTTTACGGATATGCAGAGCCTGCCATACAACTCTGTCTGCACAACATCGACGCACGATATGTCGCCGCTTCGCAGCTGGTGGAAGGAAGACCGAGAGAAGACGCAGCGTTACTATAATAATGTGTTGCACATGGATGGGCAAGCTCCGGAGGACTGCTCGTCGGAAATCGCCACAAGCATAGTGTCGCGTCATTTGGCGGCAAACTCGATGCTTGCCATCATACCGATTCAAGATTGGTTTGCCACCTGCGACGAGGTGAAGAGAAAGGACTTCGAGGCTGAACGTATCAACATTCCTGCCGAAAGCAACCATTATTGGCGCTACCGTATGCACATTACCTTGGAACAGCTGCTCTCTGAGGACCGCCTGAATGATAAAATATCGGATCTGATCGCTGCTTCAGGAAGGTAAATTGACACAACCTTAACTTGTATCCCTGTAAAATAGCATCGAAAAGTTTTCGAGATGGCAATTCCGCACGGAAAGAGAC
>CAVIFD010000054.1:0-8076 GCA_963641545.1 bacterium
CGGGCGATATGCTGAATGCCATGATCAATATGGCTGCCGAGCGCGGCATTGCCGACCGCTTCCATTTCCCGGGCTTCCAGCGCGGACGCCAGGTGTACGAGGCTTACAAGAACAGCGATGTGTTTGTGATGCCTTCCGTCTCCGAGCCCTTCGGCATTGCTCCGCTGGAGGCGATGCAGTGCGGAACGCCGTCCATCATCTCGAAACAGTCCGGCTGCGGCGAGATACTCGACAAGGTGATCAAGACGGATTACTGGGACATCAACGCGATGGCGGATGCCATCTATTCGATATGCACGAACGAGTCGCTCTTCAAATACCTTCAGGAAGAGGGAAAGAAGGAAGTCGACGGCATCACTTGGGAGAAAGTAGGGCTGCGGATACGCGCACTCTACGAAGATGTTTTGAGAAATTACGGTAAACATTAAAAACAACACATGGATATGAAAACAATCTGTCTTTATTTTGAGATACATCAGATCGTACATCTGAAACGTTATCGTTGCTTTGACATAGGAATCGACCACTATTATTACGACGACTATGAAAACGAACGCAGCATCAGCGATACGGCTGCACGTTCCTACATTCCTGCGCTGACAACCCTGCTCGAGATGGTAAAGGAGAACAACGGAGGCTTCAAGGTTGCCTTCTCCATCTCCGGCGTGGCAATGGAGCAGCTGGAAGTGTATGCTCCGCAGGTAATAGAGCTGTTGCATCAGCTGAACGAAACGGGCTGCTGCGAATTTCTGTGCGAACCCTATTCGCACGGATTGTCGTCGCTCGCCAACGAGGATTGCTTCCGCGAGGAAGTCACCCGCATGAGGGATAAAATCAAACAGGTGTTCGGTCAGACGCCGAAGGTGTTCCGCAACTCGAGCCTTATCTATTCGAACGATATAGGCGCGATGGTTGCCGACATGGGATTCAAGGGTATGCTGACGGAAGGTGCCAAGCACGTGTTGGGATGGAAGAGTGCGCACTATCTGTATCACTGCGCCTTCAACCCCAACCTCAAGCTCCTGCTGCGCGACTTCAAGCTGTCCGACGACATCAGCCTGCGCTTCTCCAATTCGGACTGGAGCGAGTATCCGCTGTTTGCCGACAAGTACATGGACTGGATTGCCGCCTTCCCCGAAGAGGAGCAGGTCATCAACATCTTCATGGAGCTCGGTGCATTGGGCATTGCCCAGCCGCTTTCGTCAAACATCCTGAGCTTCATCAAGGCGTTGCCGGCATGTGCGAGAGACAGGAAGATCACGTTCTCCACACCGACGGAGCTTATCACGAAGCTGAAGTCGGTAGACCAAATCGACGTGCCCTATCCCATGTCGTGGGTCGACGAAGAAAGAGACACCGGCTGCTGGCTTGGTAACGTGATGCAGCGCGAGGCATTCAACAAGCTGTATAGCGTGGCAGAGCGCGTTCACCTGTGCGACGACCGTCGCATCAAGCAGGACTGGGTGTACCTGCAGGCAAGCAACAACTTCCGTTTCATGACGACGAAGAACACAGGCATCCGGCTGAACCGCGGTATCTACGATTCCCCATACGATGCGTTCACGAACTACATGAATATCCTTGGCGACTTTATCGACCGCGTCAATTCTCTGTATCCTGTCGATGTGGACAACGAAGAACTGAACTCGCTGCTCACCACCATCAAGAACCAGGGAATAGAAATCGAGTCGCTTCATAAGGAAGTGGACAAACTGAAGAAGAAACTCGCCAAGAAAACCGAGAAGTAGAAAGCAAGGGGCTAGCCCTTTTCCCCAAAAGGGTTAGCCCTTTTGCCCGAAAGGGCTAGCCCTCCTGTTTTTGAGAGGTCTGAACCTTTGGGGCAAAAGGTTCAGACCTTTTGGGCGAAAGGTTTAAACCTCCCGAAAAAAAGACGCTTTTACTTGTATTCTGTCGTCGTCACAACAATCTGCGTGGCATCTTTTGTCTTCAGCAGTTTCACGGCTGAAGGCAGCAGGTAGTTGTTGATTGCCGAGGTGTACGTTTGGGAAGTTCCCCAATAATTGTAACTGCTGGAAGTAATGCGCTCAACCGGCACTAAAAGCAACACCAAATCCTCATCCGGATTGTTGCTTATGTGTTTCTGCACCAAGTTGGAGATATTCCCGAACGAATAGGAACGGGTATCTGACGTATAGCTAGCGCGGTATGCCGTCTCGCTGTCTTCCATCTTGTTGTTGACAAAGAACGTTGCCAACGAGTCTTTCGGCATCAACATCAGATTGTCCGGTGCGCTCAACGCCCACTGCCAGTTTTCCTGAGGCAATGCCTTTATCGTGAGCGGCACGTTGTTGATGACGCGGTCGCCGATTTTTTCCACAATGCTCTTGGCAGGAATGGTCAGCTGCGTATATACTCCGGCAGGAGTCTTCAAGTAGGTAATCGAGTCGCTTGGCTCCAAAAGCGGCGAGAGATCCATGTTTTTGAAGCGATTCAGCTGCAGCACCTCCTTTGTTACATAGAACGTTTCACTGACGTGCACCGTAGTGTCTTGCCCCTGACTTCCCACCGCCATATACTTGTAGTAGAAGGAAATTGAGGAGTAACTGATCTTTAGGATATTTCCGCTACCGTATGTGTTTGTCACGTACAGTCCCTGGAAGAACTTGTTGAAATTGTCCTGACTTGAGAATGTCTCAGGATTGTTCACCGACTCATCATAGAAACGCTGACCAAACTCCTTGGGCAGCCGGACCGTGATGGTCGGGAGATAAGACGATTCGCTGCGCACACTGTCGGAAACCGAATTGTCGTGAGCCGTGTACGTCTGCACACCGAGCGACTGCGTCATATCGCAATAGTCCAAAGGATCGAAGTTGGTATAGAAAATCCTCTCCGGCTCCTTGTTGATCTCGTACACCTCAACGCGCATAGGTGCCAAAGAATCGCCCACCCAAGCACCGCTCTGATACATGATCTTAAACTCAACGGAGTCTATCTGCCCGTCGATGGGAGTCCGCCTGAACTGAAAATCTTCCGGACAATAGAACTGACAGATATAATCGGATTTCACATCCCCGTACAAAGGATCGTAGAACTCGCCGAGCAGTCCGTTTGTTGTCCTTGCATACACCGAGTCCATCAGCAAGGTGGTTGCCTGCATCTGAAAAGTATCCACATACACCGGCATCCTGTCCTCGCTCGGCTGAATGGTCGGCCCAACCAAATTCAAATCATCACTACACCCGCCCAGGATTGTCAACCCCAAGCCCACGCCAACTAATAGTGGCTTACTGTTCATCATCATCTTTTTATCTTACGCTTATTTGGAATCTAACACGACGTTGTAAAACTCGTTGATCGCATCTATATAAGTTTCCGGCGACTGATAAGGGAGGAATTGCAAACCCTTCTTATTCGCAATATAATCCGCAATCTCAGGATTGATCTTCTCGCTGCCCTGTATCACACCGTCAGACATGTCGATAGCCAGTTTTGTCAAGCTGACAAAGCCCGTATCCGTCTTGAGGAGTTTCAAGTCGCTGTCTTTTGCTCCGTCGGCTTTCAGCTTGCGAGCCAAATTGCTGTTCAGCGGCGTATGAAACTCATCGTCGTAAACAGAGTAAACCACCTTGGAGTTTTTAAGGCACGGGTCGTCGGCATATCTTCTCTTTATATATAATGCCGTCAAGGCAGACATCCATCCGTGGCAATGGATGACATCCGGAATCCAAAGCAGCTTCTTTATTGTCTCCAACACGCCACGAACATAGAATATGCAGCGATCATCATTGTCTTCGTATTCTTTCCCTTCGTCGTCACAGATGGTATTCTTGCGCTGGAAAAAGTCTTCATTGTCGATGAAATACACCTGTACGCGGGCACTTGGGATGGATGCCACTTTTATGATCAAAGGGTTGTCCGTGTCGTTGATGATAAGATTCATACCCGACAGACGGATTACTTCGTGCAATTGATTGCGCCGCTCGTTGATAACACCAAACTTAGGCATGAACGTCCGGATTTCACGACCACGTTCCTGAATTCCTTGCGGCAGACACTTGCATATCTTTGAGATTTCAGACTCGGGGAGGTAGGGCGTTACTTCTTGGGTAATAAACAAGATTCTTTTTTCTTTTTTTCTACAAACCAGTTTTATAAAGACGGCACAAAGATATAAAAATTCTTCCGTTTGCGGTATTTATTTATTTGCTTTGCACCGCAAAATCGGCATCTAAAACAAGATGAAAATCGTAAGTAAAATCCAGGAATTAAAAGATTGTCTTGCCGGAGAAAGGCAGCAAAACAAGAAGATAGGCTTTGTTCCCACGATGGGAGCGTTGCACGCCGGGCATTTGAGCCTGGTCAAACGATGTGTAGAGGAAAACGACATATGTGTTGTCAGCATTTTCGTGAATCCGACGCAGTTTAACGACAAAAACGACCTTGCCACCTACCCTCGCACGTTGGACAACGACTGCGCATTGCTTGAGCCGACAGGTTGCGACTACGTGTTTGCTCCATCGGAAGCGGAAATGTATCCGGAGCCGGACACGCGGACATTCGACTTCGGGACTGTCTCTGCCGTAATGGAAGGGGCTCGTCGTCCGGGTCATTTCAACGGGGTTGCCCAGGTTGTCAGCAAACTCTTCTATGCAGTGGAGCCGAAGAACGCGTATTTCGGGGAAAAGGATTTCCAGCAGATTGCCGTAATCCGCGCAATGGTTAAGCAGCTGGGGCTTCCGGTTAAAATCAATGCCTGCCCCATCCTTCGCGAGGCGGACGGATTGGCGTTAAGCAGCCGCAACGTCCGGTTGACGCCGGAGCAGAGGACGAAAGCTCCGTTGATTGCACGGACGTTGAAGGAAAGTACTACCTTTGCCGCCGCAAAAAGCGTACAGGAGGTTATAGACTTTGTAGTGAATACAATCAACAGAGACCCTGTGATGCGTGTGGAGTACTACGAGATAGTGGACGGTAACACGATGGAGTCTGTCAAAAACTGGTCGGATGCCGATTATATCGTGGGTTGCGTCACTGTCTATTGCGGCGAGGTCCGCCTGATTGACAACGTAAGGTATAAATAGCAGATACACGAAGGGCGTATATGCCCGAGAGAAGTCTCCGCGCTCTGATTTGAGAGGTAGGCGGAGAATTGAAATCATATAATACGATGTTTATAGAGGTAGTTAAATCGAAGATTCACAGAGTAACGGTGACGGAGGCAAATCTGAACTATATCGGCAGCATCACCATCGACGAGGACTTGCTGGATGCTGCGAATCTTATCCCGAACGAGAAGGTGGCTATTGTGAACAACAATAACGGCGAGCGTTTCGAGACGTATGTCATTAAGGGAGAAAGAGGCTCGGGCATGGTTTGTCTGAACGGTGCTGCTGCCCGAAAAGCCCAACCCGGGGATGTCATCATTGTCATGTCATATGCACTGATGGATTTCGAGGAAGCCAAGACATTCCGTCCGGCAGTGGTGTTTCCCGACACAGCAACCAACAAACTGATAAAATAGGAACAAGTACACATACAAATTATGTTTGAGAATTTAAGCGAGAGGTTAGACAGGTCTTTCAAGCTGCTGAAAGGAGAAGGCAAGATTACCGAGATCAACGTTGCCGAGACACTGAAGGATGTACGGAAAGCTCTGTTGGATGCCGACGTAAACTATAAGGTGGCGAAGTCGTTTACAGACACCGTGAAGGAGAAGGCGTTGGGGCAAAACGTGCTCACATCCGTGAAGCCCGGTCAGCTGATGGTTAAGATTGTGCACGACGAGCTGGCAAGCCTGATGGGAGGCTCGGCTGCAGACATCAATCTTGCGGGTTCACCTGCCGTTATCCTTATGTCCGGACTTCAAGGTTCGGGTAAGACCACGTTCTCGGGCAAGCTGGCGAATATGCTGAAGACGAAGCGAGGGAAGAGCCCTTTGCTGGTGGCTTGCGACGTGTATCGTCCGGCGGCCATCGAGCAACTGCGCGTGGTTGGCGAGCAGGTTGGGGTCTCTGTATATATGGAGCAGGAGAACAAGAATCCTGTGGAGATTGCCATGAACGCTGTTCGCGAAGCCCGAGCAAAAGGCAACGATGTCGTGATTGTGGATACTGCCGGTCGTTTGGCCATCGACGAACAGATGATGACGGAGATTGCTGCCATCAAGAGTGCCATACAGCCGAGCGAGACTCTGTTTGTGGTGGATGCCATGACAGGGCAGGATGCCGTGAACACAGCCAAGGAATTCAACGAGCGTCTGAACTTCGACGGCGTTGTGCTCACAAAGCTCGACGGCGACACGCGCGGCGGTGCAGCCCTTTCCATACGCACGGTAGTGGACAAGCCCATCAAGTTTGTAGGGACCGGCGAGAAGATGGATGCCCTCGACGTGTTCCACCCCGAACGTATGGCAGACCGTATCCTCGGCATGGGTGATATCGTCTCACTCGTGGAGCGTGCGCAAGAACAGTACGACGAAGAAGAAGCCAAACGGCTGCAGAAAAAGATTGCGAAGAACCAGTTCGACTTCAACGACTTCATTGCCCAGATACAACAGATAAAGAAGATGGGTAACCTGAAAGACCTGGTTTCCATGATACCGGGCATCGGCAAAGCGTTGAAGAACGTCGACATCGACGACAATGCATTCAAAAGCATCGAGGCTATCATCTACTCCATGACACCGAGCGAACGTTCCAACCCTGCCATCCTGAACGGCTCGCGCCGTCAGCGTATTGCCAAAGGTAGCGGCACGACGGTGCAGGACGTAAACAAACTCATCAAGCAGTTCGACGAGACCCGCAAGATGATGCGCATGATCACCTCCGCCAAACCGGGAAGCAAGAAGTTTCCTTCGTTCAAGAGATAAATACATATAAAACATATAGGTATATGGAAGAAAATCACTATCAACTGCTGGACGGAAAAGCCGTTGCCGCTCAGATGAAGAAAGAGATGGCTGAAGAAGTTGCCCGTATCAAGGCGGCAGGAGGCAAGGTGCCTCATCTGGCTGCCATTTTGGTGGGGCACGATGGTGGAAGCGAGACCTACGTAGCCAGCAAGGTGAAGACTTGCGGAGAGATCGGCTTCAAGTCGACACTGATTCGCTATGAAGACGACGTAACCGAAGAAGAGTTGCTCCGCAAGGTGGACGAGCTGAACAACGACGCGGACGTGGACGGTTTTATCGTACAGCTTCCGCTCCCGAAGCATATCTCGGAGCAAAAGGTCATTGAGGCTATCGACTATCGCAAGGATGTCGACGGATTCCATCCCATCAACGTCGGACGCATGTCGATTGGTCTTCCGTGCTTCGTTTCTGCCACTCCGGCAGGTATCCTCGAGCTGCTGAAACGCTACAACATAGAGACAAACGGCAAGCACTGCGTAGTGCTTGGCAGAAGCAATATCGTCGGCAAGCCGATGGCTATGCTGATGATGCAAAAGGCTTACCCGGGCAACTGCACCGTGACGGTATGCCACAGCCGTTCGAACAACCTCAAGGAGATGTGTCTTAGCGCAGACATCATCATTGTTGCCCTTGGCGTCCCCGAGTTCTTGAAAGCAGACATGGTGAAAGAAGGGGCTGTAATCGTTGATGTAGGTACGACACGCATGCCGAGCAGCGTAACCAAGAGCGGATACAAGCTGATGGGCGATGTGAAGTTCGACGAGGTGGCACCGAAATGCTCCTATATCTCTCCGGTTCCTGGAGGTGTCGGTCCCATGACTATCATTTCGTTGATGCGAAACACACTGTTGGCAGGTAAGAAGGAGATTTACAAGTAGGTTTGCGGCATTTTTCTTTGGCAAACACTTGCAGGGAGACAAAAAAGGTCTACCTTTGCGCCGTCCTAAAGGAAAGTATCCCGTAAGACTTAGATGGTGAGCGTAGCTCAGTTGGTTAGAGCATCGGATTGTGGTTCCGAGGGTCGTGGGTTCGAGTCCCCTCGTTCACCCCAAGGTTAAAGAAGTCATCCCGTTAAAAGGATGGCTTCTTTTTTATGTGCGCTTTTATGCGCGCTCAGCTTGAGCAGTGGCAGGATACGCTTGCAGAAACCTTCATGCACGCCGTGTAACGGCAAGATACGGCATACAAGACCTTCATGCACG
>CAVIFD010000055.1:0-1132 GCA_963641545.1 bacterium
ATGTTAAATGGGGGGGTACGACACTAAAGACTTTAGCCGAGTTACTTTTGCGCCCGCAAGTAAAAAAGCTTGCCATGTATGTCGTCTGATTTTATGAGTGAGAGGAAACGCTTTCTACTGTTTTTGGCATGTCTTTTCGGATGTGTCTCGGTCTCGGCTGCCGGAGAGGGTAATGATGTTTTTTGCAAGAGGGTGGGCAACGATGTAGTTGTCCGTGATACGGTGCCGGATTCAACAATGGTATCCTCCCGTTCTCCTTTCTGCATGGGGATAAAGACCAACATTGTCTACGATGCTCTTCTTGTTCCGAACATCGGCGTGGAGTTTTACCTCGGAAAGAACTGGAGCGTGGAAGCTCGCGGGATGTATGCGTGGTGGGAAAGAGACCCTGAGCACCGTTATTGGAACGTGTGCGGCGTGGAGGCTACAGTCCGCAGGTATTTCGGCAGTCGTGCCGCAGACAAACCCTTGTCCGGTCATCATCTTGGAATATATGGGCAGGCTTTGACCTACGACGTTGAGTTTGGAGGACGGGGATATATGGGAGCACGCCCGGGGGCAAAGCCCTGGAAAGACCCGAGCTACGGCGCAGGCATAGAATACGGCTACTCGCTGCCCTTGTGCAAAAGGCTGAACATCGACTTCTCCGTCGGCATAGGTTATCTGAGGGGGAAGTATCATGTGTATGACCCCATCGACAATCATTACGTGTGGAAAGAGACGAGGATGCGCAACTGGTTCGGACCGACGCGGGCTGAGGTCTCCCTTGTATGGATGCCGTGGAAATGTTGCCGCCGCGCGGAGAAAGGAGGCAGAAGATGAAAAGATTTATGACAGGAATGGCACTCGCTCTGCTTCTCGCCGTGACGGGGTCATGCGACTACAAGGAGTTTTGCTACGACCATCCTCATAACAGGGATGTAGAGATTGTTTTCGACTGGATGAACGCGCCGGATGCCTCGCCCGAGGCCATGCGCCTTTATCTCTTCCCCGAGAACGGCAGCAGCGGAGCCGAGATGTATGAGTTCACCGGCAGGGACGGCGGACGTATAAGTGTGCCTGCCGGACGGTATAAGGCTATCTGCATCAACACCGACACAGAGACAATACTCTATCGCAATACCGATTCGTT
>CAVIFD010000055.1:1436-8069 GCA_963641545.1 bacterium
ACAATCCCCTTCTCGATGTCGTCGGACGGGGAGTCGACGCTCGTGGCAGACTTCCTCACGTTTGGCGGAGTCATAAACATCATTACCGATGACGAAGGAAAGGATGTGGAGACGATGGTTCCTCACAACCTGCAGACATATTTCACCACGGCAGGCGGGAGCACAAGCTCTTTCTCCATTGATGTGTCGGAGGTGATAAACAACAACGCAGGCGGCATTGGTGATGATGACGATGAGGATGATGCGGATGATGTGGTGATCGATGCCGAGGATATCCCTGTACCCGAGCCTGACGACGATGACGACGACGACGGAGGGCTTCGCCCGACAATCGACGGCTGGGACGACGTTGATGTGGATATCGACATTTAATCGCGAGTAAACAGAATAGATATAAACACTTAAAAACAAGTTCAATGAAGAGAGAATTTTTGTACGTAATGATGGCAGCGGCGGCTATGTCGTCGTGCTCGAATGATAAGGTGGTGGACGAAGCCGAAGGTGTTGCCGTTTCGTTTCGTGCGTCTTTGGAAAAGCTGAATACCCGCGCGACCGAGATGACGAAATCAACCCTGTCGCCGTTTAAGGTGACTGCGGTTGGCACAAGCACAAACTATTTCACGGACGTGGATGTTACTTCTTCGGATGACGGCAGCAGCTGGTCTATTAACGGCGGCACTTACTATTGGCCCGGCGAAGAGCTTCAGTTCTTCGGCTATGCGCCGACAACGGGGATCGGGACGGTTACGATAAACGGGACGACGAAGCAGATAGCAGACTTTGCTCCCGTAGCCAAGGTGGCAAACCATGTGGATTTGGTTGCTTCCACATCCAAGAAACAAAGCACCGGGACTGTCGATATGAATTTCAAACATATCCTTTCGCAGATAAGAGTGATGGCGAAATGCTCGGACGAGAACGTGACTATAAAAGTTCTCGGCGTGAAGCTGGGGAATATCGGTTCGAAGGGTACGTACGCTTTCCCGACCGAAGAGACCACAAGCACCTACACATGGAGCACTCCGTGGAGTTTGACTGCTAACGAGACCGCTTCCTATATGGTGGGAACGACGAGCGCAGAAAGTGCTGTGACGCTGACAAGCGATAAACAGTCTATCATGTTTGGCGACGACAACTTCTTCCTTATCCCGCAGCAGCTGACTGCGTGGGCAGGCACAACCGCGACTACCGGCGCATATATCGGTGTGCTTTGCAATATCAAGGTTAAGAACGGCTCGGAAAGCACTACGAGCAGCGTGCAGATCTACCCGAAAGAAGCAGACAAGTATGCTTTCGCAGCTATTCCTATTAGTAATACGTGGGTGCCCGGAAAGAAATACGTTTATGTACTCGATTTCTGCGGAAGCGGCACGGCGACCGGCGGCTGCGGTAAGGTCTCTCCGGACCAGACGGTGCCGAGCGGTTGCGGCGTTGACTTCAGTAGTGGTGATAGCGGTAGCAGCAGCCTGCTGAACGCAACGGGGGTTGCATCTGTCGGCACAAACATTATGGGCGGCACAATCAAGTTTAACGTCACCATTGATAGTTGGGGCGACGAGACAGAAATAACAGTCACTATGTAAAAGCATTCCGAACGTGAAGAATATCCGTTATACAGTATCCGAAGGTAGACGCGCTGCGGCGCGTCTGCTATTTGTGGCAGCAGCCGTCTGTGGCAGTTGCCTTGGTTCGTGCACCGACGATGCGGGCAGCGGACTTGAGATGTCGAAGAAGGTGGCTTTCAGGTGCAGCATAAGCGCGGAGGCGGATAGCACCATCGCGCCGCGTGGAGCAGTGGCAGCCTTCGAGGGCTGGAGCAGTCCGCTCTATCTGCACACATCTTACGTCGACACCATTGCCATGCGCGGTGCCGGGGGCGCAACCCGCGCTGCCAAACGAACGGATATGTATGACGAAGGTTTCTACGTCACGGCTTACAACTACACCGGCGACTGGAGCAACACGGCTGCCAACAATGTGTACTTCTACAACCTGAAGCCCACAAAGAGCGGCACAAGCTATGTCCTCTCGGACGATTACTATTGGCCCGGCACGGGGAAGATGCGGTTCTTTGCCCATGCGCCGATAGACAACGACAGCTACAAGATTTCCGAGAAGACGCAGGCGGGTGAGCCGACCATTACGGTCACTGTCCCGAGCGACGCGGAGAAGCAGTTGGATCTCCTCGTGGCAGCGAGCGGGGAGCTTGGCGGAAGCTCCAACGCCGTCGTGGATCTCAACTTCAAGCATGCCCTTGCTGCGGTGCGCTTCGAGTGCGGCTCTGCCATGCAGAAAGGCACGGTAAAGAGCATTACCCTTGGCGGCGTATATTCCAAGGGAACATACAAGATGAACTCCGGTGTGTGGGAGATCGACACGGAAACCACCGGTTCTTTCACGCAGACATTGGATAAAGCGATAACCAACGGAGCCGAGGGCGAAGACATCACCACCGATGCGCAGACCTTTATGATGATCCCGCAGACACTTGCGGAGGGCGCAACGCTCACGGTTGTATTTGTCGACAGCAGTAACAATGAACATACGCTGACGGCACCCATAAAAGGTAACGTGTGGGTGCAGGGTAAGACCACTGTATACAAGATCACCACCAACTCGATCAACTGGACCTACACGTTCTCCGTCGCAGAGTCGATGACGTTTGACCACACAGGCGGCACGAAGCAATACACCGTCACCAGCTACAAGACCAATGTGGTGACAAACAAGATCGAACCCGTGGCATGGAAGGTGACGAAGTATGACGAGTCGGCAGATAAGCCCGCGTGGTTGGAGACGTTCACATATTCGGGCACAGGCAGCACGACGACAACGGGGGTGTCGTACGACGCCGTGATAAGTCCGCAGACCGTTACAGAGACCGGCTCGCACACGTATAAGCTGGAGACAGCCACGGCGAAAGGCACGAAAGAAAGTCCGTATAACCTTGCCACCAAAGGCGGCACAACAAGCATAAACACTGCCAACTGCTACATGGTAAGTGCCCCGGGCTACTACTCCTTCCCCTTGGTGTATGGCAACGCGATAAAAAACGGCTCAACCAACGAGTCGGCATATAAAACCGATGTGACGGGTACTTATGTCTTGCCCACGTTTATCAATCATGCAGGGGCGGGGATAACGGATCCGTATATCAAGAATAACGCCGACTGCACACCCTATGAGGCTGAGCTTGTTTGGCAGGATGCGGAAAACCTTGTTACGGAAGTCGGGTATGATAGCGAAAATGAATATATCTCCTTCCACGTTGACCCGTCTACCATTCAGCAGGGCAACGCCGTGATTGCAATCAAGGACGCGGATGGCAGCGTGCTTTGGTCGTGGCATATCTGGGTGACGGATACGGATATCGACAGTGAGGCAATCGAGTGTACCAACAGCAGCAAGAATAACGAGAAAATCACCTTTTCGCCCGTCAATCTCGGCTGGTGCGCGGGCGAGACGATGACGTTTGCCGCGCGTAAATGTGTGATAACGTTTGCCCCCGAAGAGGGCGATGGCGGCAGTGGGACGATAACCGTCACCCAATCGGGAACTGAAGAGACTATCAGTGATTATTCCCCATACTATCAATGGGGACGAAAAGATCCGTTCCCGTCGTTCTTGGAAAACAATGGAAAGAAACTAAAACCGTGGTACAACACTGCCGGCGTATCCCAATCTAAAATTCTTACGGGAGTATTGTCTGCTATACAGAATTACATTCTCAGTCCGAATACTATGACTACGAGCGATGGAAGCAAGGGATATTCTAACTTGTGGAATATAAATGACACAATAATTGAACCATCTAATGGTACGGACAACTATCTTGCAAGTCTCGAATATGATGTTGTCAAGACCATATACGACCCGTCGCCGGTCGGCTTCTCCGTGCCTAAGGGTAATGCCTATACTGCTTTTACAAAAAGTGGGGTAAAGGCTAATAACAATGCCGGTAATATTTACGGCGAATGGAAAAGTGAAAAGAGTACATGGGCTTTATGGAACAACACCACCGACAAAAAAGAGATCTATTTCCCTGTGTTGGGCTTTTGTAAAAAAGGTGGTTATGCGGGTACCAGTCTTTATTTGGTGGCTGTTCCATGCAGGGATGATACATCTTATTATATGCAATTATATGCTGAAAAGAATCTGCACCCTTATGGGAACAGTAATCGCTGTTACGGAGGCTTTGTGCGTCCGGCAAAAGAGACGACGAAATAATCCTTCGCGCGATTTATCCGCTACGGCTTGAGCGGATAAATCAACGGGTACTTTCTTAACCGCCACGGTCAGTGCGGATAAATCATCGGGTACTTTCTTATCCGCTACGTCTTGAGCGGATAAATCAACGGGTACTTTCTTTGCCGTTTGGCGCAAAACGAGTAATCTTACGCCCCGAAACAAACAGCTAACCACTAATAAGGGAAACAAGATGGAAATAAATTGGTCTGCGCAAGAATTTATCTGGCTCGACTGGGCAGTTCTCGCCGTGGGTGTACTCGGCGTGATATGGGCAGTATGGCATGCAATCGTGAAAGATAGGAAGGCTTCGAAGGGGGAAAGCTCGTCGGACTACCTCTTCGGTAAGGGAGAGCCTTGGTATGTAATCGGTATGGCAATCTTTGCTGCCAACATCGGCTCGGAGCATCTCGTCGGGCTGGCGGGAACGGGCGCGAAGAGCGGTGTAGGCATGGCGCATTGGGAGATGCAGGGGTGGATGATACTCTTCCTCGGCTGGCTGTTCGTGCCGTTCTATCAGCTGCTGAGCAACAAGCTGGGTAAGATCATTACGATGCCGGACTTCCTGAAGTTTCGCTACACCAAGCGCACGGGATCGTGGCTCTCGATTATCACGCTTGTGGCATACGTTCTGACGAAGGTGAGCGTCACTGCCTATACGGGCGGTATCTTCTTCGAGTTCCTGCTCGGCATACCGTTCTGGTACGGAGCCATAGGTCTGATTCTTATCACCTGCGTGTTCACCGTGTTCGGAGGCATGAAGGGGGTGATGACCCTGTCGTCCATACAGACGCCGATACTCATTGTAGGCTCTTTCCTCGTGCTCATACTCGGGCTGTCTGCCCTTGGCGGCGGCAGCATAACCACGGGGTGGACAAACATGATGGACTATTGCGGACAGCTCAACAACGGCTACGGCACCACCCACATGTTCCACTGGGAAGAGGGCGACTCGATGTATAAGGAATACCCGGGCTTCGTGGTGTTCCTTGGCGCGTCCATCATAGGTTTTTGGTATTGGTGTACGGACCAGCATATCGTGCAGCGTGTGCTTGGGCAGACCAAGGGCGAAGACAACGGCGTGGTCATGGCACGTGCCCGCCGAGGCACCATAGCGGCAGGTTTCTTCAAGATACTGCCGTGCTTCATGTTCCTGATTCCGGGTATGGTGTGCGCGGCATTGGCTTCGCGCGGCGACATTGCTCTCGACAATACCGACGCAGCCTACGCCATCATGGTGAAGCACATTCTCCCTGCCGGCGTGAAGGGGGTGGTGACCATAGGGTTCGTTTATGCCCTCGTGGCATCTCTCGCAGCGTTCTTCAACTCCTGCGCAACGCTCTTCACCGAAGACTTCTACAAGCCCATGAAGCCGGGCAAGAGCGAGGGGCACTACATTCTGGTGGGGCGCGTGGCAACGGTTGTTGTGGTGGTGCTCGGCTTCCTTTGGATACCGGTGATGATGAATCTGGGTTCGCTCTACGATTACCTGCAAGGCATACAGTCGCTGCTTGCTCCGGCGATGGTGGCTGTGTTTACCCTCGGTATATTCTCCAAGAGGATCACTCCCAAGGCAGGTGAGTGGGGTATGATTGGAGGCTTTGTCATCGGTATGCTCCGTTTGGTAACCAACGTGCTGACCGATACGGGCAAGGCGGCGATGGACGGCGCGTTTTGGGACTCAACGGCGTGGTTCTGGCAGACCAACTGGCTCGTGTTTGAGTGTTGGCTGCTTGTCTTCATCGTTGTGATGATGGTGGTGGTGTCGTGCTTCACCAAAGCTCCGAGCAAGGAGCAGATCGACGCCATAACCTTTACGGCGGACTATCGTAGGACAATACGCGAGAGCTGGGGAGTGTGGGACGTTGTAGGGTCGATCGGGGTGATTGCCCTCTGCGCTGCCTTCTACGCTTATTTCTGGTAACAAACAACAGACAAACGCTATGCTTGAAGAACTGAAAGAGAAAGTGCTCGAGGCAAACCTCAACCTCGTAAGGCATGGATTGGTGCTCTTCACGTGGGGAAACGTGAGCGGCATCGACCGCGAGAAGGGCCTTGTTGTAATCAAGCCTTCGGGCGTGGGCTACGACAAGATGAAGGCGAGTGATATGGTGGTGGTCAGCCTGGAGACGGGTAAGGTGGTGGAAGGAGACTTGAATCCTTCGTCCGACACCCCGACGCACCTGGTGCTCTATCGCGCCTTTCCTCAGCTTGGCGGCGTGGTTCATACTCACTCCACCTACGCCACGGCATGGGCTCAGGCGGGCAAGGACATTCCCAATATCGGCACTACGCATGCCGACTATTTCCACGACTGCATCCCTTGCACGGATGCCATGACCGAAGACATGATGGCGGAATATGAGCTGAGCACGGGGGTGGTGGTTG